>NZ_CAWNTB010000206.1:0-15415 GCF_963877065.1 Vibrio sp. V01_P9A10T6 | reverse complement strand
AACAGTAAGTTGGATAATGATGAGTTAGTATGTCAACCATTCTGCTTTACACCTTGTAAAGCTGCAATTACATAGGTTTACCTCAATTTTCACTCTCTATCTACCGAAAATATTACTTTTTCTTTACTATGCTCGCCATTCTTAGCTATTAAAATTATTTATCGATGCGAACACACACACGTAAAGAAGATTGGGTTGCCATTTTAACGGGAACCTTTTTGGTCGCACAAGGCGTCTTCTTTCTCCAGTCCGCTCATTTACTGACAGGTGGAACCGCTGGTTTAGCACTGCTGATCAGCCAGTTAGTCCCAGCCTCATTTGGTAGCATTTATTTTTTGGCTAACACCCCTTTTTACATTTTGGCTTGGAAACGATTTGGTCATCGCTTTGCCATCAACAGCGCGCTATCCGGCGCATTAGTCTCTATTTTTGCGGACCATCTTTATTTGGTAATTTCTTTGGAAATGGTCAATGAAATTTACTGCGCCATTGCCGGGGGATTATTAATGGGTCTTGGCATGTTAATTCTCTTTCGTCACCGTTCCAGCTTGGGTGGCTTTAATGTCTTGTGTTTGTTTATTCAAGATAAATTTGGGATCCCTGTTGGCAAAAGTCAGTTGGTTATAGATTGCTCAATTTTAGCTGCTTCTGTCTTTTTTGTTTCGTTTTCCATTGCCACACTGTCTGTGCTCGGGGCTGCCTCACTTAACCTTGTGTTAGCAATGAATCATAAACCCACACGATATAGCGTGACTTACCCTTAAGCTGTCGCAATACCCATAAGATTAAGAAGAGATAAAAACACAACCAAATTTAGCCTTAATTCTTACACCGTAAATACCCTCCATTATTTTTATTTAAACATTAGCCAGCTCTTATATAACGGTCGTCTAACAAGGTGATCACATTAAGTTAATGCAGTAATAGTAAGTGATTACATCACCTTATCCGACTCTCCGTACTCCATCTCAAATTGAAAAACCCAAAATACAGTCACCCATTCCATATATCACACATCGCGTCTTATTTTTGATGCACCTGATCAGTTGAAGTCGTCGGAGCTTAATATGAGAATGCACTGCTAAAAAATAATTATTATTCGTTACCTTAATAATTGAGCGGTTAGGAGCTTCTACAATGGGTGAAAGAGGAAGGATCCGTATTTCTAACTATCAAGGTAAATTTTTCTACCGCCTGATAGATTGCTTAGTAATACTGATCACAATGTATATTACACTAAAGTTTCACTCACATATCGTTACGATGTCTTATATATCTGTGGGACTTTTAGGGGTTATTTTTTATTCATTTATTGCTGAAAGCCTTGATATATACAGCGGTTGGCGAACCACAAAACTTAGAGTTTTAACTCTACACACTGCTTTTTGTTGGGCTTCAACTGTTGGCTGCTTAACTTTAGTTGGTTATTTCACAAAAACTGGAAGCGATTTCTCACGTTTAATTTTAGGTTTTTGGTTTGTCGGATCATTTATTTTATTACTGCTTTGGCGCTTCGTCGCATTTACAGTCATTTACTATCTACATAAAAAAGGTTATCACACCACTAAAGCTGTCATTATCGGCATGACACCGCAGGGCCTAGAACTATCGAAAAATCTCATCAATAACCCTGAGTTAGGTATTAAACTGACGGGTTTTTACGATGATAGGGGTGATGAACGTATCGCAAGCGATATTCCAGTGCTCGGTAAAGTTAATGATGCATTAACACTTGCCAAAAACGGTCAAGTAAAAAGTGTGTACATAGCACTACCAATGCAAGCCCAGCATCGGATCAGCAAGATTCTAGAGGCCTTTTCGGATAGCACAGTGAATACCTATATTGTGCCAGACTTTTTCACCTTCAATTTACTGCATTCACGTTGGTATACCATCGGCGATGTTAATGCTTTTAGTATTTTTGACACACCGTTCAATGGGTTAGGTACGTGGCTAAAACGTTTTGAAGATTTAGTCTTAAGTAGTCTTATCCTGATTTTAATCAGTCCTGTCCTCATTGCAGTTGCAGTAGGCGTAAAACTCAGCTCGCCCGGCCCTATTATTTTCAAACAGATGCGTTATGGGCTGGATGGAAAGTCTATCAAAGTATGGAAATTCAGAAGCATGCGTGCCATGGATAATGGAAATAAAGTGACGCAAGCAACAAAAAATGATCCCCGAGTGACTCCTTTTGGTGCGTTTATTCGGAAGACATCACTAGATGAGCTACCACAGTTTATTAATGTGCTACAAGGTCGAATGTCTATTGTCGGCCCTCGCCCTCATGCCGTAGCGCACAACGAAGAGTATCGAACGATCGTTAACCGCTACATGCTGAGACATAAAGTAAAACCAGGAATTACTGGCTGGGCACAAATTAATGGCTGGCGTGGTGAAACCGATACGCTAGATAAAATGGAAAAACGTGTCCAATTTGATTTGGACTATATACACAGATGGTCGTTGTGGTTCGACATCAAAATCGTATTTCTCACCGTATTTAAAGGATTTGTAGGCAAGAATGCTTACTAGAATGGATAAAGCATACTCATATGAAAACAACTAATTTAAATAGAATCGCGTCCTTTGGTTTGGCTTTTTTTGCGTTATCAGCCGTACAAGCAAAACCGCAACCTAACCCAATCATGACTGAGTCAGGGATTGCTATTGTACCGTTTTTAAACTTATCAACGGGTTATAACGACAACTTAGCAAAAGCGTCACAAGATCTCGAACATTCCCAATATTCAGTGTTCGAACCAGGTATCGGTTTAGCAATAGAGCCGACAAGTGGCCAGAAACATCGCGTAGGTTATCGACTACAAAGAGGCGATTTTTTCAGCTCTAGCAAAGATAACTACACTGACCATTTCTTTGATTTAGCCAGTGACTGGGAGCTCAATTCCAAGCATCGAGTTGACTTCAGCTATGCTCTTGCATTAACTCATGAACAGCGTGGTGATAACGATACGACACTCAATTTGTCGTACAACGAATACAACACCAATAACTTCAACCTCGGTTACGGTTTTGGTGGTGAAGACGCCAAAGGTCGAATAGAAACCAACCTTGGCTGGGGCAATTTGGACTATAAAAACAACCAAAATATTACTCAATACCAAAATTGGGATGAATTACGATTCAACAGCTCTCTATACTATAAAGCGCTGCCAAAAACATCGTTGGTTTTCCAAATTATCGTTAATGATAGGCATTATAGTGATATAGCCCCAGGCTCAACTCTCAAAGACAGCACCCATTATATGGGATATGTTGGTACCTCGTGGGACGCAACAGGGAAACTGCAGGGAAATGCCAAGGTCGGTATGCAACATAAAGATTTTGAATCCTCTTCTAGGGAAGATTTCGACTCTTTTTCATGGGATATTGATGTCACTTATCTCATCCGCACATACTCTGCAGTGCAGTTGAAAACAAATCGTAAATCAACCGATACTGACGGTACAGGTGATTCAATCGATACCAAAGTGTATAACGCAAACTGGACACACAATTGGAGTGACATCATCTCTTCTAACGTCGATTATTCTCTATTAAGCGAGAATTACACCAGCACTGCTCGCGACGATGACACCAGTAAGGTAACACTTTCATTAAGCTACGATTTTCGTCGTTGGCTAACATTCAAAGTCGGCTACCAACTTGAATCGAGAGATTCCAGCATCAGTTCGTTAAGCTACGATCAAAATGTTTATTACTTTGCTATTGAAGGTGTGATGTAACTTACGATGAAGTACTTCTTAGTCATTCTATTGAGTTGTCTTTCCTGGTCAACATTGGCCAATGAGAGTTTTTATAAGTTAGGCGTTGGGGATCAAATTCGGATTCAAGTTTATGATGAACCAGAGTTATCTATTGAAACGCGTGTGGGTGACAGTGGTAACATTGATTACCCTTTTTTGGGACGAATTAAACTGAAAGGAAAAACGATTGAGGAAGTAAAAACTGTTATCCACAATGGTTTAATCGATGGGTATCTGGTTAATCCCAATGTTTTTGTCAGCATAGTCGAATATCGTCCCTATTTTATCAACGGACAAGTGAAAATATCCGGGAGTTACCCGTATCATCCGGGGTTAACCGTAAACAAAGCCATTACGATTGCGGGTGGATTCACTGAGCGAGCGTCTAAAACTAAGATCTATATATCATCAAGTGATGCTCCTGAGGCCAAGCCAGTAAAAGTAACATTGCTTCATAAAATTCAGCCTGGTGACATTCTCACCGTAGAAGAAAGCTTTTTTTAGGTAACTTAGTTGTATGGAAAACTCTTTAATTAAAAATCACTTGAACTCAGATGAAGTTATTGATATTCGTCAGTATTTTCATGTTCTTCTCAACTATAAATGGCGTATTCTACTTTTTTCTACAATGGTTACCGCCATCGCCGTATTGATTGCATTATCAATTCCTTCGCAATATACCGCTCGCGCCTCATTGATCATCGAATCAAAGCAAGCAAAAGCTGTTTCGATTGAAGACATCTATGGTTTAGATACCAAAAGCCA
Source organism: Vibrio sp. V01_P9A10T6 (assembly GCF_963877065.1). Lineage (NCBI taxonomy): Bacteria > Pseudomonadati > Pseudomonadota > Gammaproteobacteria > Vibrionales > Vibrionaceae > Vibrio > Vibrio sp. V01_P9A10T6. The sequence continues at coordinate 10,886 of NZ_CAWNTB010000206.1, read as the reverse complement.
AGAATACTATTTGACTCAAATAGAGATCTTGAAATCAGACCGAGTCGCAGAGGAAGTCATTAAACGCCTTAACCTTGCCAGCCACCCAGAATTTGACCCTACTGTAGAAAATAATCAAAAAACTGGGTTTAAATTCGATGTATTGGAATGGTTTCCTGTTCTAAAATCGTTCAAGAAAGAGCCAGCGGAAATATCACAGGAAGACCAAAACTATCGGACTAGCCGATTGGTTCTGGCTAAGTTTAAGCGTGGGCTAGAAGTTAGCCCAATAAGAAAAACTCAACTAGTGAATATTTTCTACACCAGTAAAGACCCTAAATTATCGGCTCAAATTGCCAATGAGATTGGTAACGTCTTTATGGATAGTCATATCGAAGACAAACTTCAAGTTGAACTGAAGGCGAATAGCTGGCTCAACAACCGCATGGGTGATTTGCGCGAACAACTAAAAAAGTCAGAAGCTCAACTACAAACATTTTTAAAATCTGAAGGACTAGTTGATATCCAAGGCGTTGAAAGCCTAGCATCTCAAGAACTTGAAGAACTGACCTCTCAATTGAATAAAACGAGAGACAGACGCGTTGCAGCTGAGACTCTTTATTTGGTCGCTCAAACGTACAGCCGTCAAGATGGTGACCTCTCTGCCCTTGCATCTATTCCAGAGATCTCTAACCACCCGACGATACGAGATGTTAAATTGGCTGAAGTGCAAGCTGAAAAGAAAGTCTCGGAACTATCAAAACGTTATGGTGACAAACACCCAAAGCTAAAATCAGCTCAAGCCGAACTAGCCTCTGTTAAACGCAATTTAAATTCCGAACTAAAACAGCTACTAAACGGGATCAACAATGAGTTACAGGCTGCTAAGCAAGCAGAGAGTTCTTTACACCGGGAACTTGAGAAACGCAAATCAGAGTTTCAAAGCCTCTCCGTAAAAAATGCACGATATTCAGAGCTAAAGCGCGAAGTCCAAACAAACCGAGAGCTGTTTGATCTCTTTTTAAGTCGTCAAAAAGAGACCAGTGCATCGAGCGACTTTAATGCTACGATTGCTCGTTTTACCGATTTTGCCAATCCGCCCCTCGCCCCAAGTAAACCGAACCGTAAACTGATTGTATTATTAGCGTTCGTCGCTTCGTTTGGTTTGGCATGTGTTGTTGCTTTCATTGCTGATGCGGTAAATGATACATTCCTTGATGTAAAACAGGTCGAAAAACAGTTATCACTAAGCTTGCTCGGTATTATACCGGCAATTAAAACTCGAGGCCCCCTAACGCTAAAAACCTATTTTGATTCGAAACACCGAGAGCTCACAGAAGCGATTAGAACCGTTCGGACTGGTTATTTACTTGCCAACACCAACAAAGATCATCATGTGGTAATGGTTACTTCTTCACTACCTGAGGAAGGAAAAACAACCTCGAGTATCAATTTGGCTTTTTCACTGGCACAAATGGAAAAAACACTGCTGATTGACTGCGATTTGAGAAAACCATCGGTTGCACACCGTTTTGGCATCTCTGGTTCACAGCCAGGAATGAGCAACTTGCTCATAGGTACGCATACCATAGAAGAGTGTCTCTATACCGATGAAGAATCAGGGCTTGATGTTTTGGCAGCAGGAGTCGTGACAGACAATCCTCTTGAACTTATCTCCTCGCCTAAGTTTGCCTCACTACTCGAAGAGCTAAAGACACGCTATAGCAGAATTGTGATTGATACACCTCCGTGTTTAGCCGTTAGTGATGCATTTATGCTGTCGCAGTACGTGGACTCGACCATACTCGTGATCAATGCTCCACACACACGTACTAAAGTGGCTAGAGATGTGGTCGGACGCTTAACGCAGCAAGGAGCGAGAATTGATGGCGTCATATTGAACAAACTGAACACCAAAAAAGCCTCTAATTATAGCGGTTATCATCAATATCAATCCTATTACGGCCCAGAAAAATAACCATGAAGGTCGTGAATCACCCTTTTTTAGCCCATGCTTTGCGTTTGAGCATTGGGCTAACTGCACTCGTTACTCTCTATTTTGCATTTCATTTTTTGACGGCGTCCATTTACGCGCTAGCAACAGAAAGAAATATCGACTACTGGACAAAGCACAGTGATGGTGTAACTTTAGAGCAAGTGAATGAGACAAAACTCATGATACTAAAGGCCCTACAACACCACAGCGACCATCCTCATTACCACAATTTACTGGGTAAGGTGTATGAGTGGGAAGCCTATTTGGGCGATGATGTAGATAAAGAGAGCCGCTTGCTCAATGCAAAAAAGGCCTACTTGGAAAGTGCATTATTGAGACCCACTTGGTCAGACACATGGGCTGATTTATTGATGATTGAAACTCAGTTGAAAGGGGAAAATATTGATCTCTATTTTGCACAAGCCGACAGATATGGGCCTTTTACACCCAAAGTGAACAACACACTTTCCCAGATTGGCCTTAACCATTGGTCTATTTTTTCAGCGCCGCAGCGAACTATCATTATTGATCACGCCGCAAGAGCATTAGCTCATCCTCAAAGCCGAGGAGAAGCCTACCAGTATCTAAAATCAAACGGTCTCTTAAAATTTACCTGTGCAGCTATTATTTATAACCCTCAACGTTATACTGAGAAAAATAATCTCTGCAAGAGAGCGCTAGAGTGATCTCGATGATAAAACATTATTCAATAAACCGGCCTATCGCCTTGTTCATGTTAGCCTTGCTTTCTCTTGGTACGGCTTCGCTATCACTGGCAAAAACACTGAATATTCATGCTGAAATACCGATATTTTTGGAAAAGTCACTCGGCGGTGATATTTATCTCCACTTTACACTTGCGCTATTCATTACCTTGGTTTTTATCCGAGTAATTTCCGCCACTCTTCCCCCTATACAGAGCATCTTTCTCGCCATAGTTATCGTCTCGACCTGTTGCGTAATTGATGAAAGTTTACAAATGTTATCGCGTTCACGATCATTCTCTTTGCTCGATTTAGGGGCAAGCTTACTTGGTATAACAATGGCCTCAATAATCTATTACGTTACTAGCAGACTTCAATCTTCAAACTTATGCTCCAAACTAAGACAACCTCGCGCATAAAAACGCCTTAAGAATGAGAATCGAACCCTTATTAACGGAAGTACGATATCACTGGATGTACTACTTCACTTATAATCATCGCAACAGTAAATCGTAGGCTTTTAGGACTTACCAATGAAAAAATCACTATGGATATTTTGGATTGCTATTTCAGCTTTGCTGGCTAGTTCAAGGTTATATGCCGAAACAGAAATTACTTGTTCACTTTATAAAAACCATAAAGTGGCCACAGACACAATAAGAGCCAGCCTAGAACAAGCAGACGATGCCATTATTTCTCTGCAAGCTTTAATGAAACTATGCCCAAGCATGGCACTAGAAATGGCGGACCTAGCGTCTACTCTACACCCACAACTAGCACTCGATATCTTCAATACGGTATTTGACCATATATCGAGTGACCAAGTCGCAGCTTTGACTGCAATACTCGTTAAAAATGCACCTCAAGAGATGCGTTCTGAAGTCATTCAGCTTGCTGTCACTAAATCACCAGAGTCAGCTCAAGCTATCGTTGATGCTGTTATTGCAATGGATTTAATGGACTCAACTGATGTGATTGTTGCTGCAATCTCCGGTGGCGCTGACCCAGCGACCATTACTGAACCGACAGCGGCAGGTACTCCATCGGCTTTACCTGGTGGCTTACCTCCAGTCACAACGGTGCCAGGTAACACCACAACACTTGGAACCGGCAATGGCAGTGGTGGTGGTACCGCTTCACCAAACTGATCGTTTAATTCGGTGCTTTCATCCAGTTTAGGGCAGGTATATTCCTGCCCTTCTTAATTGAGATTAATAGTATGCGTCTAATAGAAAAATCCATTTTCCCAATATTTCTCATTTTTGTATTTTGGCTGCCCATACCTTTAGGTAGTAATCGCCCATTAGCATGGTCATTCAATGAAATCTGGATTGCATTGCTGCTTATTGCCTGTTTATTCAACTACTCTTTTGAGCATTGGAAAAACTGTCTGATAAGGGGAAAATTAGTCATCATTCCCATCGCACTTATCACTTGCTGGTCATTCATCCAAAGTATTCCACAACTTGGTATAACTCAGGATCCTAGTTTAGTCTTTGTCTCTGCAATCAAATCGCTCCACTATTTCCAGTTTTGTCTTATTGCTCTTGTCCTCATCGATACACCTAAAAAATTAAAACTTCTCGCAGTAGTCATGGTTAGCAGTGGAATTTGCCAAGGCTTTTACGCTGGCGTGATTTTGCTACTCAACCTAGATCATTCGATAATATTCAAGCTGCCACTAGGAAATAGAGCCTCCGGAAGCTTTGTCTATCATAATCATCTGGCAAACTTCTTGATGCTGAATCTCTGCATTGGATTTGGCTTATTAATTGCAAAACTCGATAGCTCACACAAAACCGGATTTAGAAATATCACTAAACAGTTTTTAGCCGTGTTGCTGTCTGATAAAGCCTTTGTACGTTTAGGGCTCGTGATCATGGTGATTGCATTAGTCTTAACACGCTCAAGAATGGGAAATATGGCTTTCTTTATCGCCCTAACCGTAGGTTGTGTGCTGTTGCTATTGTTTTACAAACCGAAACCCAAAAGTGTTTATGTGCTTATAATCAGTTTATTCATCATTGATACGTTCATCGTGAGCCAATGGTTTGGATTGGAGAAAGTCAAACAACGTCTTATTGAAACTAGCTTGGAAAGTGAATCAAGAGATGATGTTGTCAGATATTCCCTAGTTGCAATACAAGAAAGGCCTCTGACTGGCTTTGGGGCTGGTACTTTCTACTCCACTTTTCCTTCCTACAATCAAGGAAAAGTAAAACTGTTTTACGATCATGCCCATAATGACTACATCCAATTCACCTTAGAATCAGGCCTTGCCATGGTTTCGATATTGGGTGTAATGATCTTAGTCGCCGCCCAACGCGCATTTTATGCGTTTAAAAACCGCAGAAATAAATTGATGAAAGGGATCGGTTTATCATCCATGATGGCTATTATTGGTATGTTGATACACATGAGTGTTGATTTCCCACTTCAAGCTCCCGCAACAACACTTTATTTCTTGCTGTGTTTATTGATGGGACACTGGTCAAATTCAATGCCGAGTCTGGTCACTCGTTCAAAATATTCCTGATATATAAAAACGACTTTAAGTTGCAGGTAAACGAATGTATCCAACACCGCGCAGCTTCAAGTAGGAATGGTATACGTCCAAAACAATTCCTACTCCATATCTGGTTAATAAAAAATCCCTCGATTGTCTCGAGGGATTTTCAATTATTGAATTAAAACGATATCAATTAATCGAATACAAACTGCAAGCCTTCAACTAACCAACCACCAGTCCAAACATTAATCTGCTTGATGCGTTTACCTTGCGGCACAGTGTACGTTTCAACTTTTATGTTGCTCGCATAGTGGGTTGAACCCAATAACACGCTAGAGCCATCCTTCATCGTGAACTTAATCGCCACTATGTGGTAACCACCCCAGTTATAAAGACCAGAGGTAACTTCCACGGATTGCAATTGATCAAGAGCAATCGGTGCTCTTAGCACACCACCGTTAGTACCTTGTACTGGGCCGCCCACCAAGTTATTGGCCGTCGTGCCGATCGCATCGATCGCAAAACCAGAACGCAGATACATCTGGTTATCCGCCGTCACGACACGTTGCGATTGCTGAGTATTTGAGTAACCAAAAATTGGAGACTCACCACCCACCGTTGCACGTAATGTACTCGAACGGTATGTATTATGGCTCAACCAACTTGGCTCAACAAAAGTAGGTAAAGTGCCATCTTGATTGATGTTGGTCAGGTGGAAAGCGTGCTGGTTCCAAATACGAGTCGCATTCTTCCAAGGTTTTGCACTGTCCGCCGATTCATAAACAAACACACCATGGTTAACGACATAGTTTTTATCAAAATCATTAGCAACAACAATCAGCTCTGCATTATTGTCACCTTCCAGATCGACCACGATAGGATATTCCCAAAGTGTCGCCGTTGAGTGCGCTAACGAAGCACGTTCTTTACCCGTTTTGCCATCTAACACACGTACACGAGCATGGTCTTGCACGAGTACTTCATCGATACCATCATTATCAAAGTCATAGGCAGACACACCAATTTTGCCGCTGCCAGTATCATCGTTCTCAACAGACCAAACGCGCTCACCTTTGCTGTTATACATATCGACAGCGGCATAACCCGCGTAAACAATCCCTTTTACATCCAGATCATTGGTACCATTTAGCGTAGCTAACTCAAACTGAACACCGTCCAACAGCCAACCAGCGCTCCAAGCTTTAATGCCTTTAATACGACTACCTACTGGTACAGTAAAGCGCTCGGTCTGCTTGGAATAAGCATAGTTTTTAGAGCCCATAGAAATCACGCTACCGTTGCTCATTCTAAAATCGAGCGCCAATAAATGATAACCACCCCAATAGTATTTACCCCAAGTCAGATCAATCGCTTTAATATCTTTGACGTTAACTGCGGCATTAAGATTGCCTCCCGTACCACCGACTAAAGTCGAAGCAGAAGCACCAATCGCATCAATCGCGAATCCTGAACGAACAGAGATTTTACCATCGACCGCCAAAACAATAGAAGCAGGATTGCTATTAGGTTGATAACCGTAGATTTTTGAGAACTCAGTCGTTTCAACTGCTTGAGCTTTGCCTAAAAAGTTAGATACCGCCTGCACGCCACCGCCTGGATTGGCAGTATTGTTGATTTCCCACTTAATGGTGCCATCGTGTTCTAGCACAGCAAAACGTGCGTTATGCCCAGTTGATGCAGAAGCAGGAACTGAAGCGATAATCTCTGGCTCTGCATCATTATCTAGGTTAACCAGCGAAGAGAACCAAACTACATCATTGGCATGATATTGCCAATTGATCGCGCCGTTATTTTGAAATAGAGTACCACCTGAAAAGACTTCTTGTTGCTGATCGCCATCGACATCAACGTTGATCGATGACGGTGCCCAAGGGTGGTTAAAAATCAGCCCTGTGTGGTAGTTATACACACCATCTGCAGCCAGAATTTCGACGCTGCCATCATGGTCTAAATCAGCCAACGTGATATCACCAACAATACGCCAGCCACTTTCTGTGGTTGGGATCTGTTTTTTGATGTTGCCTTGGTTATCCAAAATCGTGATGAATTGATCGCGATTGTTGGTTGTAACAATTTCAACGATTCCGTCACCATCCAGATCGCCTACGGCAGGAGAATAACGCGCATCCGCGATCACACCACCATTCGCATAACTCCACAACTCAGAACCATCCACACCACTTAAAGCACGCACTAAACCGCCATTGGCATATTTGTTTCCTTCAAATGTCACTACGATCAAATCTGCGACATCTTTTTCATCAATCTTGCCATCGCCATTGTCATCATTCAGTTGCGCGGCAACCGGCGTAACCATCACTTGGTTAGAATTAGGTTGGAAAGCACTGCCTTGCCAAGACCACTTAAGCTTCATATTGAGTGCAGAGCTGTCACCTTCATAAGGAACAACACGCATTGAACGAGGCTTTGAGAAATCAAGAGTTTCGCCATTGTAGGCTGTGACTGCTCGCATCTGCTCATTTTGAGTATGACCACCAAATACCGCTAAACGGTTATAAGAGAGGTTATCCCAATCACTCAGCATGACACCTAAACCTTGTGGCGCTTCCACATCCACTTCATGAGCATAGATATAAGCAGGCAATGAGTAGCCTGAGCGCTCACCCTCTTTCAAACAGAAACGCTCACCCGTTTGGCGGCTAACGATACAAGCCTCAGGATAAGTTTCAGAAGCCAGCACTCGCATTGAGCGTGGTTTAGAAAAATCTAAATAAGCGCCGTTGTAGGCCTTAACATTCTTAAGATCTTCGTTGCCAGTATAACGATTGAACACAGCCAAACGGTTATAAGACAAGTTGTCCCAATCACTCAGCATGACAGAGACACCACTCGGAGCCTGTACATCAACTGGATGAGCATAAATCCAGCTAGGTAGGGAGTATCCCGAGCGCTCTCCTACATTCAAACAATATTTTTCGCCATTCAGGCGGCTGATAATACACCCTTCGGCTTCATTCGTTGTGGCTTGAGCCACGGTGCTACTTAGCGACAAAAGACTGACAGCAAGTGCAATATATTGAGACGTCATCTGTAAGACTCCCTTTACTTGGGGTTGATTTTTCAAAGCCAGAAACGATATGCATCTGGTCGATTTTTTTGTAATTATTATTTTTCAAACCTAGGAACTGGTGAACTGGTGAACTGGTGAACTGGTGAACTGGTATCGTGAATTGCCAATAAAAATCCGACGGAATTATCAGTAAATGGAAGGGATATTTCAACACAACACGCCTATTTTTACGCCTCACTAATGAGACATCTCAAAATTGAGAAACGAACCGACTACAGTGAATATCTCTCTGTTTTTTCAAGAAGCGTTTTATAGGTGCTGTTATACTTAAAGCAATTAGATAAAGAGGGTGGCATCTTGCGTTACATATTTATTTCACTTATCTTACTCAGCCTAAGCCCAGCTATTATCGCTGAAGTCGTTTCTCATAATGTAATAGAATATGGTGCCATCGCAAATGATGGAGAGGATGATTCATCCGCATTTCAAAATGCACTGAATCAATTAAATGATAATAATGTACTGATTATTCCCTCTGGCGAATATCAGATTTGTAAAACCCTTTATTTAAAGGAAAAGAATAACATTGAAATTATTGGCTCCATACACAGTAAATTAAAGAAATGCAGTCCATTTAATGGTGAATATTTACTCCATATAACATATACACAAAACTTCAAGCTACAAGGTCTTAGTTTTGAGGGACTTTATAATGGCGATCTAAAACCTATGTGGGGAGAACAGGGGGTTTACCTTGGTAGCACCAAAGGATCTTTAGTGGTTCAAAATCAGTTTATCCGCTTTGGTGACGCAGCATTGCGTATGACTACAGCAAGCCAGGACTACTCTATACCACCCGGGTCGATGTCAATCAGAGTTAGCCACAATCGCTTTGAACATTGTGCTCAAGTAACCACAACGCAAGCGGCTGTGGGAACAGAAAGGCCAGGCACGCAAGATATTATTATTGATAATAATCAATTTAATGCGTGTAAATTAAAATTATCTTCACGGGCTAATACTAGGGGGGCAAAGGTTATTAGTAATCGCTTTGAAAATATTAATGGTACTTCAAATGAAGTCAGTTATTATTCTGACGTTTATTATTCAGGAAACATTTTTCATAACATAAATGGATTTGCCATAAATATTTACCCTAACTCTAGAACAGAGCAAAATATTCAATGGGGTAATATTTCAATTATTGGCAATTTTTTTGATACTGCTCAACAAGGAATACGCTTACAAAGCTTTAGTAAAAATAACCCGACCAATCAATCCATTAAAAACATTCAAATCAGCAATAATATATTTGAAAGGATTTACTTTGGTTCTGAAATAGAAAATAAATATAAATCGATTATCCGAACTAACAGCCAAGATGATTTGGTTTCATTTGAAAATGTCAATATTACTAGCAATCAGTATCAATTAACACCATATAGTAAATTCATCTCAATTGACGATAAAAGCAAGCTTATTAACATTAAAAACAATGAACAACTTTATAATGAAAATTGTCATATACAGGATGTTATTAAAGATTGATAAGTGGCATCACCAGCAAGATACAACTATTTAATCGAGTTCAAGAGTAAGTGACCACTATGCAATTCAACGTTAAGAATATATTGCTTATATCATTCAAAAAGTACAATAAAAACCGCCAAAGGCGGTTTTTATACACATAAGATTAGATCACTAGATAAAACTATTTTTTTACCACTATCATTGACTGCTCAATTCGCTCACTAGAGACAGTATCTACAACCTGAGCATTAATGGTATATTCACCTGCGGGATAGCTTTTATCGAAATTAATTCCACGCACTTTTGAATAAGTATCACCTGAAGCAATAACCCATTTCTCTCTCGCGTTGACAGGAATAATCAAACCATCAGGACCTACCGCTGTCATCCAGAACTCGACGTTAGCTTCTCCCTCACGGCCATTATTTAAATCAATGGTGAATGGGACAAAACCACCAGCACTTTCCACACTATTGATACCAAATTGATTTTTGATATCAATAGTCAAACCATTTAATTCAGGCAGGCTATTCAAGTCTGCACCTTTCACAACATCTTGATTGGCTTTAAAAACTTCACCATTTTCTGCGACAACTTGGAGAGAAACGGTATATTTTCCATTCGCCATGTACTCAGGAATCCAGAAGCCACGTGTAACATTCAGTATACGGCCATCAGTAAGAGCATCAGATTCTTGCTGCGCAGTATCCACCCCAACTACAGCCCTGGCTGGGAAGTAGATACCTTCTGGGCCTTTAATTGATAGCCAATACTTGAACTTCACTGTTTCACAGCTTTCATTATGAATCCCTAGCTGGCTAGAAATGTATCCACCGCTACTTGCCAACTGGTTTTGATTTAATGAAAGGTTTGCTTCAATCACTGGCTGTAACTCACAATCAACTTCCGCATAAGAAGCAGTTGAAAATAACAATGCCAAGCATGATGCCAGATAATAATGACGTTTGTTCATGATAGATCCTTTAAAGTTAGACAACCATTTGTTTTTACAACTGGCGCTAAGGCTAATTGATAACTATAGAAAATACATCCGCTTTTTATTAAAGGATCAGCTTTTATCAAATCTAAGACAATTACATTGACTAAGTATTAATA
>NZ_CAWNTB010000205.1:0-15455 GCF_963877065.1 Vibrio sp. V01_P9A10T6 | reverse complement strand
CAAACCGGCTCCTAAAATACCGACAAAATCAGCACAAGTGCAAACTCCTGTAAAGGAAGCTGTGACATCCTCTGTAGAGAATGAAAATAGCGCTGAATCGACACCGAAAACCGCCGCCGCCCCAAGCAGCAGCGGCGCAACTAATCAACCGAAATTAGTCGATGCGCCGTCTTTTGTTACTCGCCCAGCCCCTCCTGTTTATCCAAGGCTTGCACAAAAACGAGGAATTGAAGGGGTCGCTATGTATGAGGTGTGGTTAGACGAAAACGGCCGCCAAATCAAACAGGTTTTGCTCTCTTCGTCGGGCGCGGCGCTGCTGGATGAATCGGCTCTTAATGCCATCAAACAATGGAAATTCTCTCCTCAAGTGGTGAACGGTGAAAAAATAGCCCACCGAGTGCAAATCCCAGTACGTTTTAAATTGGAAGGATAATGGAACTACTTACTCAACTAGAACAACAACTTGGCCTGATGGCCTGGCCTCTTTTTGTCTGCTCAGCACTTGCGACCATGATCATTACTGAACGGCTTTTCCAAGTACTGCTTAGCCTTGGTGTTGGAAAAGGTGCGATCGGTAGTGCGCTCAACCAAATATCACCGACCCATACAGCGCAAATTGAGACGCTAGCCAGTGAATTTTCCAGCAAGCGCCCATTGCTTTATAAAGGGGTTGCCATGCTGCTTGCTCATCACGATTTCTCCAAAGGATTACGTGAAGATGCGGCGGGCATTTGGTTGCAAGAAAAGCGTCATCAACTGCATTCCGGACTGCGTATTTTATCTTTGATTGGTGTGATCAGCCCACTGCTAGGCTTACTTGGCACTGTGTTAGGTTTGATTGAAATGTTCAAAGGGGTCGCGCTCTCTTCTGGCAATATTACGCCAAACGACCTTGCGGATGGCCTAGGCATTGCGATGCGAACCACGGCTGCAGGTTTGCTGATCGCGCTTCCCGCAATTACCGGCGCTCAATTGCTTGGCGTATGGGCTGACAGAGTGATGGCAAAACTTGAGCACACACTAAATTATGTCAACTTATGGCTCGAAGGTGTTTCTTTACAGCATGATTGCACCACCAAACAAGAGCGTGTAGCTAAGTATGAAGACATCTCTGATAATGATGTGGTTAATGCATCATGATTAAAACGCCGCACTCTCACTCATCCCCATTAATGCCAGATTTAACGCCATTGTTGGATATCATTTTTATTGTCATGGTGTTTTTACTGCTTACAGCCGCGGTTAAATTTGAGTCATTAGACGTTTCACTGCCAACAACCGACTCACCCACCGTGAGTGAAGTGAACAAGCAGTCAATCACAGTGAATCTTCTGGCGCACGAACCTTACTGGGCTATCGATGGCAAGCAGTATATCGACTGGAATAACTTCACATTGGCGTTGTTAGAGCAAAGCAAAGCGAGTGATCGCCCCATCGTGATTGGCGCAGACAAAACCGCCGAAGTGCAGCAGTTGGTTAAATTGCTGGCGTTCTTGCAAGACAATGGCATCGCTGCCACTCAGTTATTAACCGACCATCCCCAATAGCCTATTCATACGCGCTTTTAAAAACCGTATGATTTTCATGAGTACAACACGATGACACACAACTCTCTTTCTCATTGGCTTGTTGCCATAACGCTCTTCATCTTCTCACCTTGGCTCTGCGCGCAAGAACGGATTATCAGTGCGGGCAGCGCGGTGACCGAAATCCTCGTTGCGTTAGGCGCACAAAATAAACTTGTTGCGGTGGATGTCACCAGTGAAATTCCAAACGATCTTGCTCTCCCAAAAATCGGTTATCATCGCCAATTATCCGCAGAAGGATTATTAGCCTTAGCACCAACACAATTGATTGGTTCTAGTGAAATGGGGCCAGAAAGCACATTGCAACAGCTTAAAGGCGCTGGCGTTAACGTCGAGGTGGTGAATGATGAATCTACACCACAGGGGTTGTTGGCACGCATTGACCAAATTGCGACGCTCGCTGATGCAAAGCCTCAAGCTAAAGCGCTCAAACAGCAAGTTCAAAGCACAATAGCGGCATTAACCCACCATCAATCTACCCACAAGACACCGAAAAAAGTGCTATTTCTCCTTATCCACGAAGGAAGGGCAGCCAACGTGGCGGGCAGTGACACCACGCCAAACAGCATTATTGAGTTGGCTGGCGCGGTTAACCCAGCCGCTGAACAAGTGACGTCTTATAAACCACTGTCGATGGAAGCGATAATTGAGATGCAACCAGACGTGATTTTAGTCAGTGGCCGCAGTTATGAAAAACTCGGAGGAGCAGACGCCATTTTGCAATCCATACCGACGTTAGTAGCAACTCCGGCTGGGATAAATAAGCAGATCATCACCATCGATGGCCACGCTCTCGTCGGCGGGTTAGGCCTTAAAAGCTTGGCTGAAGCGCAACGTCTAAACGCATTGCTCTATCCTTAAGGGGCTTATTTTGTTACGTCATCTCTCAAAAAATGTGGTGAATGCAACGTTGTTAGTTTTGGTAATCTTAGTGAGCCTTTATTCTGTCACCGTTGGTCCAATGAATATCAGCTTCAGTGACAGCATAAAAAGTCTCGTGCTGCACTCCAATGACATTGCCGCGCACATTAATTTAGTCATCCACGAGATACGCTTTCCGCGGACCCTGCTCTGCTTGTTGGTCGGCGCAATTTTGGCGCTGTGCGGAACGGTGATGCAAGGCTTGTTTCGGAATCCATTAGCTGAGCCTGGCATTATCGGTGTTTCGGCAGGTTCAGCCCTCGGAGCCGCACTTGCGATTGTGCTATTCGCCAATTTAGCGCTGTTTTCCAACCCGTGGATGAGCGCTGCGGTAGTACCTATTTTTGCCTTTTTAGGCGGTGCATTGACTACCTTGTTGGTTTACCGATTAGGCACCAGTAAATTTGGTACTTCCGTCACCATCATGCTACTCGCAGGCGTCGCCATCAGCGCGCTATCGGGGGCGGGTATTGGCTATTTGAATTATGTTGCAGACGATCAAATGCTACGCGATCTCTCATTGTGGTCAATGGGATCACTGGCGGGTGCAAACTGGCAAAATATTCTCTTGTGCGCTGTGACCTTACTGCTGCTGCTCGTCTGTTTCTCTCGTCAAGCGATGGCGCTCAACGCATTATTACTTGGCGAGTCTGAAGCGCGTCATCTAGGCATTTCTGTGCAACGGCTTAAACGTTCAATGATTTTACTCAGCGCACTCGGCGTTGGAGTGACCGTCAGCGCGGTGGGTATGATTGGTTTTATCGGTTTAGTCATCCCTCATCTAGGCCGGATGCTGGTTGGCCCCGATCACCGTAGTTTGATCCCCATTTCGGCTTTACTTGGTGCACTCTTACTCACTGTCGCCGATATGTTTGCCCGTATAGCAGTGGCACCTGCGGAGCTGCCTGTCGGGATTGTGACTGCGCTGGTGGGTGCACCTTTCTTCCTTTATCTTCTGTTTCAACAAAAAGGCAAAGTATTTTGAGTACAACGGCAGCGATCCAAGCCAGTAATATATCGGTTACATTTGGCCATCGAACCATTTTGGATAAGATTGATATTGAGATTTTTTCAGGTCAAGTCACGGCGTTACTTGGCCCCAACGGTGCTGGGAAAAGTACATTGCTGAAAATACTCAGCGGTGAAATCTCATCAACAGGCAAAATGGCTTACTTCGGTGTTCCGCAAGCACTGTGGCAACCGAATGAGTTAGCAAAGCACTTGGCCATTCTTCCGCAACAAAGTACGTTGAGCTTTCCTTTTATCGCTCAAGAAGTGGTGGAATTAGGCGCACTGCCATTAAATTTAAGCCACCAACAAGTCAGTGAAGTGGCGCTACACTACATGCAACAAACCGATATCAGCGATAGAGCGAACAATCTCTACCCGGCTTTATCGGGTGGTGAAAAACAACGTTTACATCTGGCGCGGGTATTAACTCAACTTCACCACTCCGGTGACAAAAAAATCCTGATGCTGGATGAACCAACGTCAGCGTTAGATCTGGCTCACCAGCACAATACACTGCGCATTGCACGTTCATTAGCACGCCAAGAGCAGTGCGCTGTTGTAGTCGTGCTACACGATCTCAACCTTGCGGCTCAATATGCAGATCGCATGGTGATGCTGCACAATGGCAAACTGGTTTGTGATGCGCCACCTTGGGAAGCGCTCAATGCAGAAAGAATTGAGCAGGTGTATGGCTACTCGTCGCTTGTCGCCGCACATCCAACCATGGATTTCCCAATGGTCTACCCCATCTAATATTGTCCTTAATAATTGTCCGTATTTGTGGGCGCGTCCCTTCGCTATAATGCGCCCCAATTCTTTATATCGTTTTTTAAAAGGTACCCCATGAGTCAGTACGTCGTCTGTGCACTCTATAAGTTTGTTGAACTCAATCACTACCAAGATCTGCAAGCACCGCTTCTTGAACTAATGGAGGAAAACCAAATTCGTGGCACGCTATTATTAGCCAGTGAAGGAATTAACGGCACTGTGGCATCAACACGCAAAGGGATAGATGTGCTACTGGCTTGGCTTGATGCTGAACCGAACTTGAAAGGCACGGTTTACAAAGAATCACAAGCCTCAGAGCAGCCATTTAACCGTACCAAAGTGAAGCTAAAAAAAGAGATTGTCACTATGGGCGTTGAAGGTATTGACCCTCGTCACGTTGTGGGCACTTACGTGAAACCAGAAAACTGGAATGCGCTAATTTCAGACCCTGATGTGCTGGTTGTCGATACCCGTAATGATTATGAAATCCAAATCGGCACCTTCAAAAATGCGCTTAACCCACACACTGAAACCTTTCGTGAGTTTCCTGATTATGTGAAGAAGAACCTCGCACCAGAGAAACACAAAAAAGTCGCGATGTTTTGTACTGGCGGGATTCGCTGTGAAAAATCCACGGCTTATTTAAAAGGGCAAGGGTTCGATGAGGTGTACCATCTCGAGGGTGGTATTTTGAAATACTTAGAAGAAGTGCCGCAAGAAGAGAGCTTATGGCAAGGTAACTGCTATGTGTTTGATGGCAGAGTGGCTGTAGGGCACGCTTTAAAAGAGAGTCACTACGATGTATGTAACGCTTGCCGTTTGCCAATTACCGATGAAGACAAACAGAGCGAAGTCTACGAGCAAGGCGTCAGTTGCCCATCCTGCTTCGGTACTCACTCTGCGGAACAACTGGCCCGTTTCCGTGAGCGAGAAAAACAAGTTCAGCTCGCAAAACAGCGTGGAGAAGCACACATTGGCGGCGATACCGCATCACTGATCGAGCAAAAGCGTGCGCAAAAATTAGCACGTAAAGCTGAGCAGCGCGGCTCAAAACGCTAATATTTACCCCAATGCTTACTTCAAAGGATTCAACTCCTATTGGAATAGAAAAAGGCCGCGGCGTTAAAACTGCGGCCTTTTTTTTAAAAAATCACTGAATACCGTATTTCGCTAAAATGGCATCAAATGTTCCGTCAGCTTTAATCGTAGCTAACCCTTTGTTATACGCATCAATATATTTCTGCGCATTAGGGTTCGCTTTGCCTGAGGTAACATGTAAAGGATTTTTAGACAAAGATGCCGTGGTAAACTGAAAATCACTGCTATTCAAGCCCGCCTCTTTCATGGTCGATAACGCAACCAACTTATCTTCAAGGGTAAGATCAATTCGTTTGGCTTGTAGTTTCTTCAAGTTAGTCGTGAGATCATTAGCGTCTGGTTTGTTGAAATTAGTGGCGGATAAAAAGTCATCCCCATAACCATAGCCCCTAACGATGCCAACTTGTTTGCCACTCAAACTATTTAAACCTGAAAATTCGAAAGCATCGCCTGCTCTTTTAATAAAGCTCAGTTCATTCTCTAAATATGAATCACTGTAAAGTAAATAAGCCGTTCTCTCCTGCGTATACCAAGTTGCGGGCAACAGATCAATTCTGCCTTTACTCACCTCATCTAATGCTCGTGACCAAGGCATGATTTGAAAATTGACGTCATAGCCCTGTGTTTTCATAGCCGCAACAGCGATTTCTACCGATAGCCCCGGCATGCTTTTATCCGGTGAAATGAACGGTGGCCATGGATCTTGTGCAGCCGTAATAGTAGCAGCAAAGCTACTCGGTAAGGCCATCATCATACTGAAAATAAAGATCAACAGACGCTTCATACTTTCTTCTCCTTGAAGGTGGAACTTATGTTTTGAACTTACGCATATGAGTTTTAATGTTTGAGCTCAGTTGAAGAACTTCTTTCGTTCTCTGAGCATTATCTTGACCACTACTCGACAGCTCATTAGTGGCCTCTGATGCTTCAACAATCGCCTGACTGACTTCATCAATGGCTTGTTTCTGCTCTTCTGTAGCATGCGAAATCTCTCCATTTCTTTCAGAAATTTCAGAGATAGTATTTTTCACCTGCTCAACAGAATGTTGTGACTCTGATACTCGCTTAGCGGTGCTTTCTAACAAATTAGAGATGCGAATAATTTCTTGCTCAACCGATTCTGTTGCACTGCTAAGTGAGCGAATATTGGTTTGGATTTGTTCGGTGGATTGGCTAGTTTTGGTCGAAAGGTTGCGTACTTCATCAGCCACTACTGCAAAACCACGGCCATGCTCACCTGCGCGTGCCGCTTCAATAGCAGCGTTCAGTGCCAGCAAGTTGGTTTGCTCGGAAATGTCATTAATCACCCCGACCACCGTTGATATTTTTCGCCCTTCATCGAGCAGCTTATGCATTTCCGCGTTTACCGAACCCATTTCGGAACGCATGTTTACAATCTCGGCAGCAGAGCGTTCTATTGAGTGGTAAACATTATCGACCAATTGAGAAGCCTCACTTGCTTGCCTTGCGGCGTCATTAGCAGTTTCGGCCACTGTAGCTACCGACTGACTCATCTGTGTGGAAGCGGCAGCGACGGTCGATAAACTGTGTTTTTGTTGATCAATTTGCTGTGCATTTCTCATGGCAACCTGACCACTCATCTCTGCAGTGTCTTTTAACTGCACAGAAGCATTCGTTACTTGTACAACTATCTCCCTTAGCGACTCCGTAAAATGATTAATACTGCGAATGATCTGCGAAAACTCTCTATATTTGGGTTCTGGAATGATACGACTTAAATCCCCTTCACCGGTTGCAAGATCGGCCACTCGCTCTGTCAAATCGTTGAGCGGGCGAAGGACGGTTTTCGTTAACGCCAAAATTAAGAATACAATCATTACGCTATCTAAAATCAGCAACTCAATCAGGCTATATTGCAGACTTTGTAACAAGGTTTTTTCTAGCCTATCTGTGTTATAGAAAAGCTCTACCTGACCAACTTCATTTTCCTTTTCATACTCAACAAAGGTGAGTTTTTGCACCGAAGAGAGCATGGATTCGTATTGTTTCCCCTCATTGGGCTCCATCTCTTTCACGTCTTGAGAATCGGGTGATGTACTCAGGAAAAGAAGCGGTGTACCACCCGCATCTTTCACTCTAACCGCTTGTATGTCTGGGTTATTTAACTCTGCTGAAATAGTGAGTTTGGCGGCATGTAAATCAAAATCCCAAATTGCTTTAGGTAGGCTGTAGCTCAAGCGCTCTTTTGCATTCAAGATTGATGTATCTAGGCTATGTTGTAGCTCCGCTTTCTTTGACTGGTAATCAATGTAACTAGAAATGCCCAACACAATGGACACTGCCAGAACAACTTGGGTAACAAAGATCACTTTGACACTTTTCCACATACTTCATTTCGCCTTAATCAATGGTATGAGTTAAGCACTGTGCGTTGGCTTCATCGCACCGCATGATAACCATCTGACTCTTGTGTTTAATGAATAGGACAATGCAGACCAGAAGAGAGGTCAATATCATCTCTGCTATTGTCTGAACTCATACCGATCATGTTGATCTCACTTATCTTTTACTTAAGGATAGACCAAGAAAGAAAAAGGCTATTATTTTTTAAGCCGAAAGTTTACTTTCGGCTTAATTTAGAATTGAGTAGCGAATGAAGAAGCGCTGACGGGCTGGATAGAAGAGTATTTGGCCGTAACCAACGCATTTAATAGTGATACCCCTGTCGCCTTTTGTTCGGTAAACACTCTTGCACTCATCACTGCTTTTCCGCCGTTGATGAACACTTCTAATGAAGAATTATCCGCGAGAATCTGCAGCTCAACCTGTTCACACTCTAAGGCCAATTCACGAATCACATCACCTTGACGTATCAAAGTATGGGAACGATCAAAACGTAATACTTTTTGCTGGGCATCCAAACTCAGTTCAACGTATTGCTCACCTTTTTCAAACAAACGTAAACTTGCCCCCCACGGCAAAGTGATGCACATTTCAAAACTTTTGGTGTTGAGAATGGTGCATTTATCGCTTAACTCCAAACTTACCGGCTGGTTAGATAACTGCTCTAGCTCCTTTATAGGCCTTTGAATAAGTTGACCATTCTCAACACTCAACTCTCGCAGTGCCGTAAGTTGATGCAGCCAGCCGTTGTCACAACTAGGATGATTAATTTCGTCAGGCAGCCCCATCCATGCACACAAGATGCGCCGCCCGTCTGCCGTTTGCATTGTTTGAGGGGCATAAAAATCAAAGCCGTGATCCAGTGGTTGCAGATGACAAAAGTGAGGATGATCATTTTCATCCCATAAGACTTTTGCAATACGATTTTGATGGACAACTGTGTGGTTCACGTTATCTGAAATAATCCCTTGGGGGCCAAAAACAAAATAACTTTGGCCCGCAATTTCAAACAGATCGGGACATTCCCACATGTAACCTAGCGGTGCGATTTCTTCACCAAATAGACCATCGAAATGCCACTCTTTAAGATCATGTGAATGGTAAATCGCCAGCCGACCTTGCAACTGCGTTGTTTGCGCGCCAAGTAACATGAGCCATTTGCCTCGGTGGCGCACTATTTTAGGGTCGCGAATGTGTTCCGTGACACCCGTTGGCAAATTACGGATCACTGGGCCACGTTTTTCAAAACGGAGACCATCTTGCGACACGGCTAAACATTGCGTTGTTTGACGCAATCGCTGGTCACCTAACCGAACATTGCCAGTATAGAAGAGCATCAACTCATCGTTGTGACTTAAAGCATGACCAGAAAAAACCCCATGGCTGTCGTACCAATCTGATGGAGTCAGTGCAATACCTTGCCATTGCCAGTGAATAAGATCAGTACTCGTCAGTTGTACCCAATATTTATCCTTGTGCTCACACCCATAAGGATACCACTGATAAAAAAGATGATATTTTCCTTGGTGATAAATGAAACCGTTTGGATCATTGAGCAGCCCTTGCGGCGGAGAAATATGCCACGTTGGACGAAAGGGACAATTGTTTGGCGAGGAATAGGCGTACGCATTAAGCCGCAACTGAGAATCAATCATTCGGCCTAAACTGTTGATCAGTTCATCGGCATATTCATTGATGCTATCTTGTTGAATCAAAAATGAAAGCTGCCATTCACCGAGCACTTCTCGCAAGCGCATATGACTCGGCAAAACATTGACTAAAGCTGGATCTCGCAGCGCAATAATGATTTCGCCTCTTGGTGCGAGTACTCGCTGAATATTGGCCGGGCCGCCAACTAATCTCACCATATCTTCAAATGACATTTTTTCTACTGGCACTGTTTCTAATGACATGACTTACACTCAATTTTTGGGAACGATTGCAAAATATAAAAAAATAAGCCTGCTTGCAAGCATTGGTGAAATATTGCCCTCAATTATGCGGGCTTCCCCTCAGCAAGCACCTTCAACCTTAGCCGGTTTCACGTTCGATATTTTGGAATGTTAACACGACTTTACTCATCTCCTGCCCACGACCAGCAATACGTTCAAGCAACATCTTGGCTGCATTTTCACCTGCTTTATCAAAGGCATAGTTGAATGTTGATAAGCTTGGGTTACTGACAAATGCGAGCTCATCATTGCCAACTCCTAATACTTTTATTTGCGATCCAACCTGAACTCCAGACTCTTGCAGTGCTTTCACCGCTCCAACCGCAATTCTATCGGTTGCGCAAAAAAGACCATCTAATTGTGGGTATTGCGTGATTAATGTTTTAGCTTGTAAGTAACCAGATTCAATCGAAAAATCACCACGCACATGAAACAACAGGGTTAAATTGTTGATACCCAGTGCTTGCTCTAACCCTTGAGAACGCAAGCAATCCACCGCTACGTCATCGCTCTGAACACCAATAAAACCAATGTGTTGACAACCTTTTGCTATCAACCGTTTACCCGCTTCGAATCCAACGCGAAGATCATCATGAACAATACTTGGGATATCGTGCAGTGAGCCATCTTGCCCAACCAATACCACCGGAACATTAGATTGTTGGATTGCTTTCACTAATGGCATATCAAGGTGTGTGGCGTAAAGTACAATGCCTTCGACCCTCTTTTGATTAAATATTTGAATATATTCCAATTCTTTAGCGTGATCTTGATGAGTATTGGCAAGCAACACGTGTTTGCCCGCTTGTTCAAATATGGCACTTAAACCATCAACACCTTGTGCTGTCGCATGCGAAGAGACTCGCGGAACGATGACTCCAATTAAATTGGTTTTTTGTGATTTGAGATCTTTAGCGACCTGGTTGACCATATAGCCGCATTCGGAAATTGCCTTTAACACTTTGATTTTTGTAGACTCTTTAACACCATACTCATCATTTACAACGCGTGAAACCGTCGATTTAGAAACTCCGGCCAGCTTAGCGACATCGTGCAAACTCGACATACATAACCTTACTCATTCTGTTTTGGGATTGTTTGCAAAACTCAGCGCTGCAAACGATCGAATAGTGTGATTCTAACGCTGTTTGTAGAATTATCGATCTCTCTTTTACTGATCTAATTCACAGAATCAATGGTTGGCTTTTGACTACTTTGAATTATTCATCAAAAATCCATTCTGCAAACGTTCCCAAGATACTTATTTTAATTTTATCCACCATGCTTATCTTAAAGAGATCAAGTCATCTGGATACCAAACAACAACCGGGGTGGGTTATGAACTATCCAGTCATAGCAAAACAATTATTAGAGCAATTAGGTGGCAGAGAAAATATCCAAGCCCTTGCTCACTGTGCAACACGTTTAAGATTAGCGCTAAAAGATGACGCATTGGTTGATGAACAAGCCATTGATTCACTTGAAGGTGTCAAAGGACAATTCAAAGTCGCTGGCCAATATCAAATTATTTTTGGCTCCGGTATCGTTAACCAAGTTTATGCGGAAATGGCCAAGTTGACCGGCCTTGCTGAAATGTCAACCAATGATGTTGCAAGCGCGGGTGCACAAAAGCAGAACCTAGTGCAGCGCGCCGTTAAAGGGTTGTCTGACATTTTTGTCCCTATTATCCCTGCCATCGTCGCTGGCGGTTTATTGATGGGGCTATTCAATGTACTAACAGCCACTGGGCTTTTTATCGAAGGGCAGTCACTGATTGATGCCAACCCAGGCTTGGCTGATCTTGCCAGCATGATCAACACCTTTGCTAACGCCCCTTTTGTTTATCTTCCTGTTTTGTTGGCATTTTCTGCTTCTAAGAAATTCGGTGGTAACCCATTCCTTGGCGCTGCATTAGGTATGTTGATGGTTCACCCAGACCTGCTCAATGGTTGGGGGTTTGGCGGCGCGTCCGTCGCAGGCACCATCCCTACTTGGAATATTTTTGGCTTTGAGATCCAGAAAGTCGGCTATCAAGGCTCTGTCTTACCCGTTTTAGTCTCTGCCTTTATTCTTGCCAAAATCGAAAATGGCCTGCGCAAAATTATCCCTTCTGTACTGGATAATTTGCTGACGCCTATGCTCTCGATTTTCATTGCAGGCTTTTTAACCTTCACACTGGTTGGCCCTATCACTCGCGACATTGGATTCCTATTAGGTGATGGGCTGAACTGGCTATACGATTCTGCAGGTTTCATTGGTGGTGCACTGTTTGGTTTTATCTACGCACCGTTTGTTATTACGGGTATGCACCACAGCTTTATCGCTATCGAAACGCAGCTACTGGCTGACATCGCCATTACTGGCGGCACGTTCATTTTCCCTATTGCAGCCATGTCAAACGTCGCACAAGGTGCAGCGGCTTTAGCTGTTGGTATGAACACCAAAGATATCAAATTAAAAGGCATTGCGATTCCATCAGGTGTGACCGCCCTTCTGGGCATTACCGAACCCGCAATGTTCGGTGTAAACCTGAAACTTCGCTACCCATTTATTGCTGCGATCATCGGTTCAGCTTGTGCCAGTGCATTCATCACCTTGTTTAATGTCAAAGCACAAGCATTAGGCGCGGCTGGGCTTCCAGGAGTGATTTCTATTAACCCAGAGAAAATCAGCTACTACATCATTGGCATGCTGATTTCTTTTGTTATTGCCTTTACCTTAACACTTGTTTTGGGTGCCAAAGAGCGCGCAAAGCTTGATAAACAAGCAACAGCGTAACCCCCAAGGCTGTTATGCTCCTAAGCCCGCTCGATGTGAGTGGGCTTATTTCTTCAGCGAATAACACGGATATTGGAGGAAAAAATGAATCGAGTTTGGGTAACAGGCGACGCGGTCGTCGACTTAATTCCTGATGGTGAAGCACACTATCTCAAATGTCCGGGCGGTGCTCCGGCGAATGTGGCTGTTGCCATCGCAAGATTGGGGGGTAATAGCGCCTTTTTTGGCCGTGTGGGTAATGACCCTATGGGGCGCTTTATGCAATCCACATTAACCGAAGAGAAAGTGGACACCCGATATTTGCAGTTGGATGATCAACAAAGAACATCAACCGTCGTGGTCGATTTAGACTCGCACGGCGAACGCAGTTTTACCTTTATGGTGAAACCGAGCGCGGATCAATTCATCCAATGTTCAGATATTCCCACCTTTTTAGCGGGCGAATGGCTGCATTGTTGCTCCATTGCACTGGCCAGTGAACCGAGTCGCAGCACTACCATTGAAGCGATTAAACGCATCAAAGCCAACGGGGGATTTGTCAGTTTTGATCCCAATCTACGAGAAGAGGTCTGGCCTAACTCCGAAGAGATGATCCCAGTGGTGATGAGCGTGGTGGCAATGGCGGATGTGGTTAAGTTTTCCGATGACGAACTGCTCTTGCTCACGCAGCGCCCTAGCCTTGAGCAGGGATTAATCTCAGTGAAAGAATTGAACATTCCGCTGATTGTCATTACTCAAGGTGCAAAAGGAGCGCTGGTAATCACAGCAGAGATGCAAACACTGATTACGGGAAAAGCCG
This sequence comes from Vibrio sp. V01_P9A10T6, assembly GCF_963877065.1. Taxonomy (NCBI): domain Bacteria; kingdom Pseudomonadati; phylum Pseudomonadota; class Gammaproteobacteria; order Vibrionales; family Vibrionaceae; genus Vibrio; species Vibrio sp. V01_P9A10T6. The sequence goes on along the minus strand of NZ_CAWNTB010000205.1, from coordinate 2,178 downwards.
TAAAACCTATCGATACAACAGGTGCCGGAGATGCTTTTGTCGGTGGATTGCTGTGCCAGTTGTCATTACATAAAGAGTGGTTTACTAAGGGTACTATCATAAACGCAGTGCAATGGGCTAATGGCTGCGGAGCATTAGCCACCACTCAAAAAGGGGCAATGACAGCGCTACCAGATAAGCATATGCTTGATCGATGGATTGGCTAAATGATGGCTTGTACTTACAAGGGCGTAAGTCGTGTTGAAGTTCAAGCAAACTGCGAAATAAACGGATGGTTTTCAGAGGATATTTGCTACGCTTACTGCATGATTAAACAAATAGCACTCGGACCAGATGCAGACATTTGTAAAATATGAACGATGTAGACGGTGGATAGTTAGCTTACTATTTTGCTTACTGCCCATCGTTGTAGCTAGCCCAATTATCGCTTGGCAGACACGAGCTGATTTGAATCATCACATGCAAAACGTTCTGGTAAAAGGTATAGATTACATTAATCTACTGCTAAGAAATGCTCATGTTGCCAATGAACGTGCAGCGCCCTATCTCAATATGGATTGCCTAGATGCTATTCATTATTTACGCGAGCTAGTGGCGACAACTCCCGATATCCGGACCATCAATTTAGCCAAACAAAATACGATTTATTGCAATTCGTTAAACGGTCAAATAAACGATCACTACCAAATCGACAGCTATGTCAGTGGTGAGCTCTATTTAATGGCTGGTAATCGACTCACACCTCTCCGGCCTGTGTTAGCTTTTCACAGAACTTACGAACAGGGTATGGTGATCACTGGAGTTAGTTCCTATTACCTAACTAACATGCTTATTTTACTAGATGGCTATGGCAAATTTTATTTTCACGTTGGCAAAAATCATCTCGACGAGACCGGCGTTGTAACTTCCGAACCGTTATTTCCCACAATTATTAATACTTCAGAACGCTACCCTTATTCACTATCGACCCTATTAACTATTGATGACTACTGGCTTTATTTTAAAAACACCAAACAAACCAGTGCGATGTTAGCTCTCTTAATGGGAATCGGTTTAGGAGGATTTGTTTTTTGGAAACTCGGCCAAGCTTCGTCAATGCAAGGAGAAGTGAAACGCGCTATTCAATCCAACGAATTCGTTCCGTATGTACAACCGATTGTTGATGGTAGTGGTCAGCTCTGCCATATCGAAGTGCTTGCCCGTTGGCAACATCCTGTTCATGGATTAGTGAGGCCCGATCTTTTTATTCCCTTAGCGGAGGAATCTGGGCTAATCATTCCTATTACGACTCAGTTAATGTCCCAAGTAGAGCATGAACTTTCATTACACCAGTCACAATTTCCAGAGCATTTCAGTATTGGATTTAATATTTCAGCCAAGCACTGCGTAGCTTCCAATTTGTTTGATGATTGCAAACATTTCATTGAAACCTTCAACAATCGTAAACATATTTTAACGCTAGAGCTCACTGAGAGAGAGTTGGTTATTGATAGTGATGAAGCAAAAAAGCTCTTCCAATCATTGGATAAAATAGGTGTGTTGCTAGCAATTGATGATTTTGGTACGGGTCACTCTAGTTTGAACTATTTGCAAGAGTTCAAGTTTGACATTTTAAAAATCGACAGAAGCTTTATTACCATGATCGGTAGTGATGCGATCTCTAGCCATATTGTTGAAAACTTAGTCGATTTAGCTAAGCGACTTGGGTTAAAAACCATCGCCGAAGGTGTGGAAACCCAAGATCAAATTGATTTTTTGAACGAAAGAGAAATTGACTATTTACAAGGCTATTTCTTTTATAAACCTATGCCGCTCAGTGAGTTTATCACTCTGCTTAAAACCACCTAGATCAATCTCTGGCATTCCAATACGATGATAACTAGAACTTCAGTGGTTATTTCTTATGACGAGAGGCCAACTGAGCACGGTAGCGAGCTAAATGAAAACGCTTGCGAACAGGTTGTTGAACAGAAAGTTGTTTTAACACTTTATTAAGCTGTTTCGTGTGATGTGCACTATTATGCTCTGCTGATTGCCCATCTTCTTCAATGAAAAATGAGGCGACACTCGCGGTCAATAAACCGAAAAGTGTAATACCCGTCAACATCAGAAACACGGCAACACCACGCCCAAATGGAGTGATTGGATACATATCGCCGTAACCAACAGTAGTAATCG
>NZ_CAWNTB010000204.1:0-16030 GCF_963877065.1 Vibrio sp. V01_P9A10T6 | reverse complement strand
TTACTCGAAAGTAAAAAAGTAATTTTAAAGCTATTGTTGTTCCAACAGAACAACAATGAATTGACTGTGCCAAAATCAAGTAAACTTGATTCTGATTGGTCACTCAGTTCATTGATAAATCTTTTTTGATTATCATCAACGAGTGCCCACACAGATTGATAGGTTTATATTGTTAAAGAGCGTTCTTCTCTGGGTTGCCGAGGCTTCCTTTGAAGAGGCGGCCATTCTAGCGAGATAATGAAAAGTGTCAAACACTTTATTAAATTATTTCGTCTTACCGATTTGACCTACTGATTGGCTGCTGGTTGGGCTTAAACCCTTACTGGCTGTGCCGTGTCAGTGAGGTCGCATTATAGAGATCGCCGTCACGTTGGCAAGCGTTATTTTATAAAAATTGCAAAAATAGCGCTTAATCACCAAATTACTGCTCAAAGCCTTATTTATTCAATTTTACTAAGATCAAGTAAACATGTTACCCACAGAGTTATGCACATTAGCTGTAATTTTTATCTTTTCAAACGTAGAAAAAGCGCCTTCAGACGCTTTTTCCGTTTCACTCATTTCTTTTTTACGCTATATAGAAGATTAAATACCTGCATCATCTCCTTAGTTATTCTCTTCATGAAGACCACACTCTCTTTTTAAGCCGAAGAAACGCGTTTCTTCTTCATTCATTCCCGGTTCCCATTTACGAGTGGTATGAGTGTCACCAACTGAAAGGTAACCTTGCTCCCACAATGGATGATACGGCAGGTGATTTTCTTGCAGATAATAATGTACATCTTTATTTGTCCAATCAATCACAGGTAGGAATTTAAACACACCATTTTGAATCGCTAAAATAGGTAATGTCGCCCGCGATTGTGATTGCTCTCGGCGTAGGCCAGAAAACCAAGTACCAATATCTAGTTCATCTAACGCTCTTCGCATCGGTTCTACTTTATTAAGGTGATTGTATTGTTCAATGCCAGTAACGCCTTGTTCCCAAAGTTTACCGTAACGTGCCTCCTGCCATGATGGACTTATCGTAGCGCTGAAGATATGCAGATTAAGATTTAGGTGCTCCGTGAGCTGGTCAATAAATTGATATGTTTCAGGAAACAAATAGCCAGTATCCGTCAATACCACTGGTATATCGCTTTTTACGCTAGAAACCAGATGCAGCATCAATGCGGCTTGAATGCCAAAGCTAGAAGAAAGCGCATGGGTTCCTTCTAGATTCTCAATCGCCCACATCACTCGCTGCTGCGCTGTTAACGTTTCGAGATAAGCATTTAATGGGGCAAGGCGTAACGTTTGCTCTACTTTAGTTAGCGCCAATAACTCGGACAATTTAGGAACTACTGGTACTTCAAGCATAGAAATCTCTCTTAGAGATGATCACCTCTTCTATAATGCCGGTGCGAATGGTGAAATCGCCAAAACCCTCGTTGGATTGACGCTCTAGCGCCCAGCGGCCGACTAGATGGTCAATTTCTTCTAGGATCTGTTTATCGGTAATGTTTTCTTTATACATTTTAGGCACACGTGTGCCCGCTCTATTGCCGCCAAGATGTAGGTTGTAGCGACCGGGAGCTTTACCAACTAAACCAATTTCAGCCAACATGGCTCGGCCACATCCGTTCGGACAACCTGTGACACGTAAGATAATGTTTTCTTCTTTAGGTAACGCATGTTTTTGTAGGATCGTCTCTACATCCGTTACAAATTGAGGGAGGAAACGTTCCGCCTCAGCCATAGCTAATGGACATGTAGGGAAAGAGACACACGCCATCGAATTTTTACGTTGCTCACTCACATTGTCATTGATCAAACCATGCTGACGCGCAATCTGCTCAATCGTAGCTTTTTGTACAGCAGGTACTCCCGCTACGATGAGGTTTTGATTGGCCGTCATACGAAAATCACCTTGGTGGATTTTAGCAATTTCTGCCACACCACTCTTTAGCGGTTTATCAGGGAAATCGAGTAAACGACCATTTTCGATGAAAAGTGTTAAATGATGCTTACCATCGATGCCTTCAATCCACCCAATCCGATCACCACGTTCTGTGAGCTCGTAAGGGCGGCTGACCGCAAACTCAATACCAGCACGCTTTTCAACTTCGGCTTTGAACACATCGACGCCCACTCTATCGAGTGTGTATTTAGTTTTTGCATTTTTACGATTAGACCGGTTTCCCCAATCACGCTGAGTCGTAACCACAGCGGCGGCGACTTCTAAGGTTTTATCCAAAGGAATAAATCCGAAATCATCAGCACGACGCGGGTAAGTAGAAGTATCACCGTGCGTCATGGCTAGGCCGCCACCCACCAGCACATTAAAACCAACTAACCGACCTTGTTCGGCAATCGCAACAAAGTTTAAATCGTTGGCATGTACATCCACATCGTTTTGGGGCGGAATAACCACTGTCGTTTTGAACTTACGCGGTAAGTAGTTATTACCTAAAATCGGCTCTTCATCTGTAGTTTCTAGTTTTTCACCATCCAACCAAATTTCGGCATAAGCGCGCGTTTTAGGTAACAGATGTTCCGAAATCTTCTTCGCCCATTCGTAAGCTTCCTGATGCAGTTCAGACTCCACAGGATTGGACGTACACAGTACGTTACGGTTCACATCACCCGCGGTGGCAATCGAATCAATACCAATGCTGTTTAACGTTTGATGCATCAATTTAATGTTAGGCTTCAATACCCCGTGAAACTGAAAGGTTTGGCGAGTGGTTAAACGAATGCTGCCATATAGGCTGTGCTCAGTTGCAAATTTATCTATCGCTAGCCATTGTTTCGGCGTGATGATCCCGCCAGGCATGCGCGCACGTAACATCACATTGTGCAGAGGTTCTAACTTTTGTTTTGCACGTTCGTTACGAATATCGCGATCGTCTTGTTGATACATGCCATGAAAGCGAATCAACTGAAAGTTGTCAGCACTAAAGCCACCAGTGATGTGATCTTGCAGATCTTGCTCGATCGTCCCACGTAAAAAGTGACTTTCACGTTTCAAGCGCTCGTTATCTGACAATGGGCCTAGCTCTTGTCCTAATACTTCTTGATGATTAGATTGTTGTTTGGTGCTCATTAGTACACATCCCTTTGATAACGTTTTGCTTTGCGCAGATCGTTGATATATGTCTCTGCCTGTTCACGTGATAACCCACCTTGCTGCTGTGCAATAACAATTAGTGCATCATGCACATCTTTCGCCATGTGCGTTGCATCACCACAGACATAAAGATACGCACCGTTTTGAATCCATTGCCAGACCAGTTCGGATTGTTCAAGTAATCGATGCTGAACGTAGACTTTCTCATGTTGATCACGGCTAAACGCCACATCTAGACGACTCAGCACACCGGATTTCAGATATTTTTGCCACTCAACTTGATAGAGAAAATCTTGAGTAAATGTACGATCACCAAAAAACAGCCAGTTTTTTCCTTTTGCTTCACGGTTATCACGCTCTTGAATAAAGCTACGAAATGGCGCAATTCCGGTGCCAGGACCAATCATGATAATAGGCACGTTATCATCTTGAGGTAGTTTGAAATTATTATTGTGTTCAATGAAAACCTTTACCTTGTCGCCCTCTTCTAAGCGCTGGCCAAGATAACTGGACGCTCCCCCAAAACGGTGCTCATCTTGGTGTGTATACTGAACAATGCTGACGGTAAGATGCACTTCATCTTCAACTTCGCTTTGACTTGATGCGATAGAATAAAGACGCGGCGTTAAACGACGTAATAAAGAGAGTAGCGCTTGGGCCGTCAGTTTAGTTTGCTTCTCTCGCAGTACATCAATCACTTGATGATGGCTCGCGTACAATCTGAGCTTCTCTTTATCCTCCACCAGCTCAAGCAGTTTCGTACAACCAGATAACTCAGCAAACTTGGTCACCATCTGAGGATTTGCAGCCGTAATTTCATATTTATGCATTAAAGCACTATGGATGGATAAACTTTCGCCATCGACGTCAACACTTTCGACACCCGATAGCCCAGTCGCAGATAACACGGCATTGACTAACTCTGTATCGTTTTCATACCATACTCCAAGCGCATCCCCAGACTGATACGTTATACCTGACTCACCCAAGTCAATTTCAATGTGGCGCACCTCTTTTCCTGAATCTCGCCCAGTAATTTTTTGACTCGTCAGTAAAGTCGCACTGTAAGGATTTTGCTTACTGTATTGAGATAGATGACTCGTGGTTTGACTCACGGGTAATTGCACAACTTGCGCAGGCGTACTTGCAAAAGCTTCTTTTACCACTGCTAATGCTTTGGCTTTCCACTCGGCGGCTTGATGTTCGTAATCAACGTCGCAATCCACTCGCTCAATAAAACGTTTGGCACCAAGCTGCTCTAAAAATGCATCAAAATCTTTACCCGTTTGGCAGAAAAATTCATAACTGGAGTCACCTAAGCCAATCACACCATATTGCAAGTGAGGTAATTTCGGCGCTTTCTTGGATTGTAAAAATTCATGCAGCGCTAATGCATTGTCAGGGGCTTCGCCCTCGCCATTGGTCGATGCAACAAAAATAACATGCGTTTCTTTCGCAAGATCTTTGCCTTTGTAATCACTCGCATCGAATAATTGAACCGCGATACCGGCAGCCTGAGCTTCTCTTTCCAATCCTTCAGCAAGGCCTTTTGCATTGCCTGTTTGAGAAGCGAAAATAATGGTTAATTGAGTCGCAGGCTCCGTTGATACTAAAGTGGCTGCTTGTGAGCTGGAAGTAGAAATGCTTGATGCTTGAGACTGACTGAGGCCCCAAAAATATCCGCTAACCCAAGCAAGCTGCTGCGGGGAAAGTTCTGAAATAGTACGCTGCAATCCGTTCAGTTGCGCGTCATTGAGTGGGCTAGCTAAACTGGCTAGCTCTTGGGGTATGGTATTTCCTGAAGACATGGTCACGACTTCCCTATTCATTGCGTGACAATAGATTAACCACTCTCTTTAATAACAAGAAAGAATAGATAAGTATGTTTTATAACTTTTTGGAAGTAGGCATTACGCTTAATTCTCTCATTTAGACTCGACTCGAACTTGCTTAAAACCCACCTCCATAGCCGATTTAGAGGCAAGATCCAGATCGGTATACTGGCATTCGTCACCCTGAGAATCGGTTAATAGCACGAACCCACCACGGCAATGCCGAAACTCGACTATCCAATGCCCTTCTTGGAAAGAAGGTTCAATAATGGCTTCGATAAGCTTGTTCTCACGATACAAGTCCCTTAACTCGGTAATCGTCATCACCACACCATTTTCACATTATTCACTCGTGAATTAAGCATGGTACATTTTGCTTATTCTGCTAAGAAATTGCGCAATAATATAATTGTCAGTTATAAAAAACGCCACCTTGTAGAGGTAGCGTTTTATGGAAAATGCATTTAGCGCGTAAGTATCGAATCGATACTTAAAATTGAAATTCAGCCCCCAAGAACCAACCATCAACAAAGACAAATGAGTTTTTCGTTTTTGGGTCAAGTTCGGTGAATTCAAGATCAATCACACGATAGCCGCCACGCAATGCGACATTGCCAGCACGAATAGGTATGGAATACTGCAAACCCGCTAGTACATCTGCGCTTTTAATTCCGCCACTATCACCAAAATCAAACTGCCCAATCACATCAACTTGGGTATTGGGAATTTTAATTGTGGCATAGGCATACCAGTTAAAAGTCGTCTTATCAAAACTGTACTTCAAGCTATCTGGTGCTTGATACTGAGAACCACTATATTGAGTGAATGTAACACCCGCATCGAACGACATTAACTGTCGCTCTAACAGATTGTAATACAAGGTATAGTCGTACTTATCAAAGGATGCATAATCCGCCTCAAGCGTTGTATAACGAATACTCGCATTGGGCAAATAAGGTAGCTGATGCTCAAAAGCAACGTGGATTGAAGGTGTCTTCACATCATCACGACGAGTATTGTCGATTTTAGTGCTGCCCCACCACATGTCAGCACCAACTTCTCCACGATAAAATGATTCTGCTTGAACCGATGCGGTTGACATCATCATCGCCACACTGACCAACGCTAACCAAATTGGTTTATTCATCCCTATTGCTCCCTATTTATTCGCTACTAATGCATGTTCTTAATTGAACGCGATAGTAGCATATTCCTGAAGTGAGTTAACGTTTCGTTGACTGCCACATTAGCGAGGGGTGTACACCACATGACGGAAGAACCAGACCCCCAAAACAATCACAATGATCCAAGGTAGTAGCTTAAACATCACTCCAATCATGCCTAGTAATGCCAATACTATGAAGCCCATGACCGTCGCAATAAACACAGTCGCCAAAGTGATGCCTGTCGCCAATAAAGTTGCAATAAAAACCAATAAGAAAATAAGTTCAAACATGATGCTTTCCTCCGTTTCTCTTACCACTAGCAGATATCGAGCCAACTTGTTATCACCACCTCTGATTTCAAGTCAAGACCAAAAAAATCACAGTTTCTTGGCCAATCAAGCACTTGAAAAGCAATATTTATTTCAATAAAAAAGCTAAATAACACCGAGTCATTTAGCCTTTCTATTGTTGGTAAAAATCACCACTTAAGTTGGTAATTTTTACACATTCAACTCTTTCGGAATTTTTGCTAATGCCGCTTGCACGACTTCAATTCCCGCACCGGGCTTATGCGCATTCTCACTGATATAACGTCGCCATTGACGAGCACCTGGCATATTTTGGAACATACCTAACATATGGCGGGTAATATGACCAAGGTAAGACCCCTGAGCTAATTGACGTTCAATATAAGGAAGCATCTCTTCAATAATTTGAGAACGTTTTTTAATCGGCGTATCCATGCCAAAAATGCTCTGATCCACTTCCGCCAACAAATAAGGGCTTTGATAAGCTTCCCGTCCAATCATTACGCCATCAAGATGCTGTAAATGCTCACTGACTTCAGCTAAGGTTTTGACACCGCCATTCACAGCAATGACTAAATGTGGGAAATCTTTTTTCAGCTGATATGCCCGTGAGTAATCTAACGGCGGTATTTCACGGTTCTCTTTTGGGCTCAAACCACTAAGCCACGCCTTACGCGCATGAATAGTAAACTGTTCACAGCCCCCTTTCTCTGATACCAATGAAATAAAATCAGTCAAAAATTCATAAGAATCCATGTCATCAATACCAATACGCGTCTTCACGGTTACCGGAATATCAACTACTGATTTCATCGCTGCAACGCAATCCGCCACCAGTTGCGGCTCTGCCATTAAACAAGCACCAAAACGACCATTCTGGACGCGATCGGACGGACAACCCACATTGAGGTTGATTTCATCGTACCCATACTGCTGGGCAAGTTTAGCACAATGAGCAAGGTCTTGAGGATTCGAACCACCCAATTGTAACGCTACTGGGTGTTCCTCCTCGTTGTAAGCCAAGAAGTCCCCTTTACCATGAATGATCGCGCCTGTCGTGACCATCTCGGTATACAGTAACGTTTGCGAGGACAGCAAGCGATGAAAATATCGGCAGTGGCGATCTGTCCAATCGAGCATCGGTGCTACTGATAGCCTACAAGGGTGAGTCATGATTTAGATATCCCAATTCAGTCAGTTTCAATGGCTAAACTTACAGCCAAAAACAAAGTTTGGCATTGTAATCGCTTCGAGTTTATAGCGCCAACAGTTCTTCTTCTGTATCGTTTTGCATCGATATAAGGTAATTTAAGTACTATTTTCGTTGCAAACAACGATCACATCGCTAACTAACTCCAGAAAATGTTGTAGGCTACAAGGCTATTAATCTGGAAATAGTATATTATTAAAGTCCAATGGTTATGGTGATGAATTTGGACCACAAGCTAACGAAACAAATAGAAGAACTATGCGCAGCGAGAGGAGTACGACTAACTTCTCAACGAAAGAGAGTGTTTGAACTGATTTGTTCAAGCAAAAAAGCATCCAGTGCTTATGAATTGCTTGAAGATTTAAAGCAAAGCGAGCCCCAAGCGAAACCACCAACGGTGTATCGTGCTCTGGACTTTTTGTTAGAACAAGGCTTTATTCATAGAGTGGAGTCAACAAATAGCTTTATTTCATGTTGCTCTTGTAATGCTAATAAGCATTTTTCACACCTATTAATTTGTGACAAATGTGGCAATGTTATTGAACTTCAAGATGATAGTCTGATAGCCTTGCTAGCAAGCAACGCTGAGAAACACGGTTTTAACATCGTTAATCACGTTATTGAATCTCATGGTGTTTGCCAAACGTGTTCCTCAAGTCTGAAAGTATAAAAACAGTAGAAGAAGGTTATGCGCGCTGAATTTGTAAACCCGTTTTTAGCTTCTTTAATGAACGTGTTAAAAACGATGGCTTCATTAGAGTTGAAGCCACAGAAACCTCGTGTAAAGAAAGATGAGATTGCCCGTGGTGATGTCTCTGGCTTGATTGGTATGGTTGGTAGTCAAAGCCGTGGTTCAATGTCTATTACTTTTGATGAAAGTCTAGCATTGGAAATCATGCAAAATATGTTAGGTGAACGCCCCAACGGTCTCAATGAAGAAGTGACAGATATGGTCGGCGAAATCACCAACATGGTGACAGGCGGAGCTAAACGTATTCTTGCCGAGAGTGGTTTTGACTTTGATATGGCAACTCCGGTTGTTGTCTCAGGAAAAGGCCACACGATTCGTCATAAATGCGAAGGTGCAATTATTATCATGCCGTTTACCTCTCAGTGGGGTAACGCTTTTATCGAAATCTGTTTCGAGTAAGCTCTTTCATTAAAGAAAAAAAGGTTGATACCGTTAAGTATCAACCTTTTTTATTTGGATAAAACCTTACTCACATCCAAGTAAGGTTTTGACGCATTACGCTTTAAATGTCTTAAACGCGTTAATCAAACCATTGGTTGAGCTGTCGTGTGAACTCACTTGAGCATCATCGGCTAACTCAGGCAGAATTTGGTTTGCTAACTGCTTACCAAGCTCAACGCCCCATTGATCGAAACTGAAGATATTCCAAATAACACCCTGTACGAAAATTTTATGCTCGTACATCGCAATCAGGTTGCCCAAAGTGCGTGGCGTGATCTGCTTAACTAAGATTGAGTTGGTTGGGCGGTTTCCTTCAAACACTTTAAATGGTGCGATTGCCGCCATTTCTTGTGCTGATTTGCCCGCCGCTTTTAGCTCAGCTTCAACGGTTTGCTGCGTTTTTCCAAACGCTAACGCTTCTGTTTGAGCAAAAAAGTTCGACATCAATTTTTGGTGATGATCACCCGCTGGGTTATGGCTGAGCGCTGGCGCAATAAAATCACACGGGATCAATTTTGTTCCCTGGTGGATCAATTGATAAAAGGCGTGTTGACCATTAGTACCGGGCTCACCCCAAATGATTGGACCCGTTTGGTAAGTGACCGCTTGACCGTTACGATCTACGTATTTACCGTTTGATTCCATATTGCCCTGTTGGAAATAAGCGGCAAAGCGATGTAAGTATTGGTCATAAGGCAGAATCGCTTCTGATTCGGCGCCGTGGAAGTTGTTATACCAAATACCAATCAAGGCTAGGATCACAGGAATATTTTGCTCAAAAGGTGTCGCCACAAAATGTTGATCCATCTCATGCGCGCCGGACAGCAGTTCCACAAAATTGTCATAGCCTACAGCCAATACAATGGATAGACCAATCGCTGACCATAGTGAGTAGCGTCCACCGACCCAATCCCAAAATTCGAACATGTTGTCTGTATCAATACCAAACTCAGCGACTGATTTCGCATTAGTCGACAGCGCCGCAAAGTGTTTTGCAACATGAGTTTCATCGCCTGCTTCCGCTAAGAACCAATCACGAGCCGTATGTGCATTGGTCATGGTTTCTTGGGTAGTAAACGTCTTTGAAGCCACTAAAAATAGCGTGGTTTCTGGATTGACTTTTTTCAACGTTTCAACGATGTGTGTTCCATCAACGTTAGAAACGAAATGAAGATTAAGATGATTCTTATACGGCGCAAGTGCTTCTGTGACCATGTATGGGCCAAGGTCTGAACCACCAATACCAATGTTGACAATATCGGTAATCGCTTTACCAGTGTAACCTTTCCATTCACCAGTAATCACTCGTTCAGAAAACGATTTCATCTTCTCAAGTACCGCATTCACGGCTGGCATCACATCTTCACCATCAACCATGACCGGAGTGTTACTGCGGTTGCGTAACGCAGTGTGCAGTACGGCACGGCCTTCAGTTTGGTTGATCGCGCCGCCTTTCAGCATAGCGTCGATGGCTGACTTTAGTTCAGTCTCATTCGCCAATGCTTGTAAATGTTGTAAGGTCTCTTCGTTGATCAAATTTTTTGAGTAATCAACAAGAATATCAGAACCAAAACGAGTCGAGAATTTATCGAAACGTTGTGTATCTTGTGCAAAAAGCGATTTAAGGTCCATATCTTGCGCTGATTCAAAATGCGCAGTCAGTGCTTTCCAAGCGTTGGTTTGCGTTGGATTGATATTTTTCAACATGGTATCTATCCCGATGTGACAGTAGGTTTTATTCCTATCATTCCTAAACTCTGTTTCAAAATGATGGAATCCCCGATTGAGCAAAAAAAGAAAATGGTATCGACTGCCTATATTTGGAAGGCAACACGTCGTTATTCGTTTTGTGAGCGCCATTATGACGCAGCTTACCCGCTCTCATATTGAGTTAGGTCAGGTAAACCTAATGGGTGCATACTCTGGCTTTATTGATACGACATCTCAACACGAGAAGTGAGTTTCGTCACTAACTCGTAAGCGATCGTGCCGATGTGAGAGGCCACTTCTTCTACTGGTAGCTCTTTTCCCCATAAAATAACCTCATCGCCCACCTTATCGCAGGCTTGCGGACCGAGATCGACCGTAAGCATATCCATTGAAACTCGGCCTGCAATCGGCACTTTACGCCCATTGACAACAACCGGAGTTCCATTGGGTGCAGTACGAGGATAGCCATCGCCATAGCCAATTGCGATAACACCAACCTTAGTGTCACGCAAGCTTGTCCAAGTGGCACCGTAGCCGACACTCTCTCCCGCCTTAACATCACGCACTGCGATCAAATGTGATTTTAATGTCATTACAGGTTGATAGCCCAGCGCTTGCGCCGAGTTATCATCAAAAGGAGAAACGCCATACATAATAATACCTGGGCGAACCCACTCTAACTGGCTGTGCTTCCAAGCTAATAAACCAGCGGAGGCAGCAAGTGATCTTTCACCCTCATGACCTTTTGTCATTGCTAAAAATAGCTCAATTTGCTCAGAAGTGGTTGATTTATCGAGTTCATCGGCACAACCAAAATGACTCATATAACGCAATGGCTTCACTACGTTTTTACACGCTTGCAAACGTTCTAAAAAATCGGGGTATTGCTCTGGGCGCACACCTAAACGATGCATTCCGCTATCGATTTTCAACCAAACATTGACTGGGACATCCAATTGAGCTTGCTCTAAGGCGAGTAACTGCTCTTCACAGTGAACCACGGTTTGAATGTTATTGGTCACCAATACAGCAAGATCCATCGGGGAATAAAAACCTTCAAGCAACAAGATAGGTTTTACCACACCGCTCGCTCTCAGTTGCAGCGCTTCTTCAATGCGCGCCACGCCAAATGCATCCGCGCCCAGTGCATGTTTCGCGACATGCCGAAGCCCATGACCATAGCCATTTGCTTTGACCACCGCCATAATTTTACTGTTTGGGGCCTGCTGTTTTACTCGCTGTAGGTTGTGCTTTAACGCATCGAGATCGATGCAGGCGGTTGCCGCTTTCATATAGCTCATCAAATTACTCATCGTCAAATGCAGGGCCTGCATAGTTGTCAAAACGAGAATACTGCCCTTGGAAGGTCAACCGTACAGAACCAATCGGACCGTTACGTTGCTTACCTATAATAATCTCTGCGATACCCTTTAACGAACTATCAGGGTGATACACCTCGTCGCGATAGATGAACATGATCAAATCGGCATCTTGTTCTATCGAACCGGATTCACGCAAGTCGGAGTTGACTGGACGTTTATCGGCGCGCTGCTCCAACGAACGGTTAAGCTGCGATAAAGCCACCACGGGCACATTCAATTCTTTAGCCAGCGCTTTTAACGAGCGAGAGATCTCCGCAATTTCTAAAGTACGGTTATCCGATTGCGAAGGAACTCGCATCAACTGCAAGTAGTCGACCATGATGAGCGACAAGCCGCCATGCTCGCGCGCAATACGACGAGCTCTAGAACGAACCTCGGTAGGCGTGAGACCTGAGCTATCATCTATGTACATATTTTTCTTTTCCATGAGAATACCCATGGTAGACGAAATTCGTGCCCAATCCTCATCATCCAGCTGCCCAGTACGAATTTTGGTTTGATCAACGCGAGAAAGCGATGCCAACATACGCATCATGATTTGTTCAGCCGGCATCTCAAGAGAGAAGATAAGAACCGGTTTTTCTTGCTCCATGGCCGCGTTTTCACACAAGTTCATGGCAAACGTCGTTTTACCCATAGAAGGGCGAGCAGCTACAATGATCAAATCAGAACCTTGTAAACCAGCCGTTTTCTTATTGAGATCAGCAAACCCCGTATTCACGCCCGTGACACCATCTTGTGGTGTTTTATAAAGCAGTTCAATACGCTCTAAAGTTCTTTCTAAAATCGAATCAACATTCTGCGGGCCTTCATTTTCACTGGTACGCTCCTCAGCAATGGCGAACACTTTACTTTCAGCCAGATCGAGCAAATCTTCTGAACTGCGCCCTTGCGGATCATAACCTGCATCCGCAATCTCGTTGGCAACACCGATAAGGTTACGCACCAACGCTCGTTCCGCTACGATTTCGGCATAAGCATTAATGTTAGCCGCACTGGGCGTATTTTTCGCCAAATCCGCTAAATAGGCAAAACCGCCGACATCTTCCAGCTGTTCGCGACGCTCGAGATACTCAGATAGCGTAATAAGATCGAGCGGCTTACTGGCTTCCAAAATCGATTTGGCTGCATCAAAAATTAGGCGATGCGCACGGCTATAGAAGTCTTTGCTGACTACACGCTCTGCCACCGTATCCCAACGTTCGTTATCCAATAGCAAGCCTCCAATCACTGATTGCTCAGCTTCGATCGAATGTGGAGGAACTTTAATTGCGTCGACTTGTGCGTCAAACGGTTTACGATTTCGTTGATCTGTTCGTGGTGCAGCCATGACTTCGCTCAATACTATCTAATGACCGACCATTATAGCCAGAATAGATCATTTGTAATTATGTAAACGAAACTTTGTGTTTATCTCGTAGAGAATTAACCTCATGCTGACCAAACAGAACCGCCCTACACCTACTATTTCGCCCACTATTTTTTATTCACTTTAGGGGTGCTTCGTGTCCAAAATTTGGTTTCTTAGTTTTAGCCTGTTCGCGATGAGTGCAGCTTATGCTAATGAGGATCTTAAAAACGATACGGAAATCGAAGTTCCTTCTCCTTGGAATAGCCAAGTCGAATTGGGTTACCAAGCCCACTCAGGTAATACTGATTCAGAGTCATTGAATTCACGAGTCAAGACAGAATACATAACAGGTCGCCATCGAACCAATGGTGAGTGGAAATTGTATCGTCTTGATAAAAATGGAAAAGAGAATAAGCGGCAGGCAAACTATTCGCTGCAAAGTGACTATAAGTTAGCTTCAAAAGCCTATCTATACGCAAACTTTAACGGTGTTGATTCGAAATACAGCGCCTATTTCAAAGACTACACGCTATCTGGTGGAATGGGTTACCAATTGATGAATACCGACATATTGCTATTAGAGATTGAAATAGGGCCCGGTTTTCGTTACCAAAAACCCAATCTAGATGAGATATCAAGTACAGATATTGTATTTGCAAATACAGTCGAAGAAGTCATATTTCGTGGTAACTTAAAAGGTGTTTGGGCAACTTTCGATAATTTAACCATCTCCTCTGAACTGACTCTTGTCGCAGGAGAAAGTAACATCAGAACCGATAGCGAACTCATTTTAACCAACCACATTACTGATTCGATTGCGTTGAAAGTGAACTTGTCTCGCCAATACCACGATAAGGTTCCAGCAGGACTAAGTAAAGCCGATAGCGTCACTTCATTTAGTTTACAGTTTCGTTTCTAGGTAGTTTGAAGATAAAAAAAAACACCAGCCAAGGCTGGTGTTTTCAATTCATCCGAAGACTGAAATTACTCAGCAACGATTTGAATTTTCGCAGTTGCAAACACTTCTGAGTGAAGTTGGATGCTCACTTCGAAAGAACCTACGTTACGTAGAGCACCTTCAGGTAGACGAACTTCGCTCTTAGATACTGCAACACCTGCCGCTGTAATAGCGTCAGCGATATCACGAGTACCAATAGAACCAAATAGTTTACCTTCATCGCCCGCTTTAGAAGTAATAACAACAGCTTCAAGAGCGTTAACTTGTTCAGCACGAGCTTGAGATGCAACAAGTTGCTCAGCAACTTTAGCTTCAAGTTCAGCACGACGAGTTTCAAACATTTCAACGTTAGATTTAGTTGCCATTACAGCCTTACCTTGTGGGATAAGGAAGTTACGAGCATAACCAGATTTCACGCTTACAGTGTCGCCAAGGCTGCCTAGGTTACCGATTTTATCAAGTAGAATAACTTGCATTGATTAATCCTCTTTCTTAATAAACGGTGCCAATTACTGATGTTTATCAGTGTATGGCAATAGAGCTAGGTAGCGAGAACGCTTGATTGCACGAGCTAGCTGACGTTGGTATTTAGCGCTAGTACCAGTGATACGGCTAGGTACGATTTTACCAGCTTCAGTTATGTAGTTTTTAAGAGTTGCTACATCTTTGTAATCAATCTCTTGTACGCCTTCTGCAGTGAAACGGCAGAATTTACGACGACGGAAGAAACGAGCCATGGGCTATCTCCTGATCTTAAATTTGAGTAATGTGGTCGGCATGTAGCACCAATTTACCTACGCCATTATGGCTAGTTTGGTAAGCGACAAAGCCACTTACGGTTATGGTGCTGCCTTGTACTAAGTGTTGAGTGAGATTCGTTGACCTTTGCCCACTGACGACTACCGGCATACGACAATAGACTTGTCTCGGTAAATCAGCTTCTATCACTGTTGAGCGATGTTCAAGCCAGAAACGGCAATGTTCAATACCCGCAGGACTTTGGCTTCGAATGGGAGGTTTTGCGACAGTGCCACTCAACTCCATCCGATTGGTCATCAAATCAATTACTCAGCGTCTGCATCGAAACGAGTTTCATCACGCTTAGAACGCTCTTCTTTAGCTTTCAGCATGATTGATGGCTCGGTGATAGCAGCTTTAGTACGCATGATCATGTTACGTAGAACTGCATCGTTAAAACGGAAAGCAGTTTCTAGCTCATCAATCACAGCTTGGTCAGCTTCAACGTTCATAAGAACGTAGTGAGCTTTGTGAAGCTTGTTGATTGGGTAAGCCATTTGACGACGACCCCAATCTTCTAAACGGTGGATAGTACCGCCAGTTTCAGTGATAGAACCAGTGTAACGCTCGATCATGCCAGCAACTTGCTCGCTTTGATCTGGGTGCACCATGAATACGATTTCATAATGACGCATCGGTTGCTCCTTACGGATTATTCAGCTTCCAGGTTTGGCTCGGTCGTCCATAGGAAGCAAGGAACGAAAAAAAAAGACCGAGAATTAAGGACGGCAAATAGTACAGAAACGAAGCAGGATTAGCAAGGGAAATGTACTAAGGGTCACATCAAACAAAAAGGGAAGCCTAAGCTTCCCTTTTTAATGCAGTGTGTGCATAAATTATCGAAAATTAAGCGATAACTTTAGCAACAACACCAGCACCTACTGTACGACCGCCTTCACGGATCGCGAAACGTAGACCTTCATCCATCGCGATTGGAGCGATTAGCTCTACAACCATTTGGATGTTGTCACCTGGCATTACCATCTCTACGCCTTCTGGTAGAGAGATATCGCC
>NZ_CAWNTB010000203.1:0-16126 GCF_963877065.1 Vibrio sp. V01_P9A10T6 | reverse complement strand
ATAAGAAATATTAATGATCATTTGTTCCTCATTTATTGATTTTTAGTTTTTAAATATCGTTTTAAGGCTAATTTCGATGATATGAGGAATTAAAAAATAAAAAATTCTCAGTTTTTGTATTCCTTGTTTTGATTCACAATCAACGCATCGATAGCTGAGGAGGTGAATGATGAACGACCCCATAACGACTGACACCAAACAGCCAACACCGCTGGCGATCTATTACCGCCAGCGTTTAGAAAAATCACGTAACCCTATAGAGGTAATGGCGATTTTAGCTCTGATTCATTTATGTCACTGGTGACCATGAATAAAGGCATCTTGCATACCCTAAACTCTTGAGTTAGCTATGCTCCTGTTACCCCCAACTGCATAATTGCAGGATGCCTTTCCTTTTCGATGCACATCACTTTTTCTTCGTCCTACTTTTCATCTTTATCGTAAACGACTACCATGACATCGCTTTTTTAAAGCCAATTTATATTTTAAATTCTCAGGGCGGGGTGAAATTCCCCACCGGCGGTGTGTTTGTTTTTTCAGTTGAGAAGGCAGATGAGCCCGCGAGCGCTCGATGTATCGAGGTCAGCAGATCTGGTGAAAAACCAGAGCCGACGGTTATAGTCCGGATGAGAGAGAATGAAGAGACGCCAGTTAGTTCGCTAGCTGGTGCAATTTGTTTTGGATTTGATCCCTCATAGCAGCCCTGATTCTGGTGATTTTTTAGGAGTACAACCATGAATCAGCTATCTCTACTTGCCAAATTTGGCGACCCTATTACTCGTGTTGAAAACGCACTGTCTGCGCTTAAAGAAGGGCGAGGCGTGTTGTTGCTTGATGATGAAGATCGTGAAAATGAAGGCGATATCATTTATGCGGTTGAGTCACTGACCACACAACAAATGGCACTGATGATCCGTGAATGCAGTGGCATCGTCTGCCTATGTTTGACCGATGAACAGGCTAATCAACTGCAACTGCCCCCGATGGTAATGCATAACAATAGCGCAAACCAAACCGCTTTTACTGTCTCGATTGAAGCAAAAACAGGTGTAACTACGGGCGTTTCAGCGCAAGACCGAGTGACCACAATAAAAACCGCGGCCCGCTTTGATGCTAAAGCCGATGATCTTGCACGCCCCGGCCATGTCTTCCCACTTCGCGCTCGGGCGGGAGGTGTTTTGGCTCGTCGTGGACATACGGAAGGGACGGTTGATCTTATGCAAATGGCGGGTTTAATGCCTGCGGGCGTATTGTGTGAACTCACCAATCCTGACGGTTCCATGGCCAAAACACCCGAGATCGTTGCGTTCGGGCAAAAGCACAATATGCCTGTATTGACGATTGAAGATATGGTGCTGTATCGAACAAGGTATGATTTGAAATTAGCCTAACTGTGATGGCCCAGAGAGATAAAGCTTCTTTGGGCCAGTCGGCATCTTCTCTATTGCTCTACATCTAGTAAAATAGATAGGTGTCCGATCGCTCTTCTGCTACAGTGGCGCGCTATTTCTTCACAGTCTGTCATCTTGATGGCACTGGAAATCTAACCCTAGGATCTATTTTGACCAATAACGATATTTTACGCCGTATTCGCTACACTTTTGACTTTAAAGACTCAGCTATGGTTGAGATTTTTGCTGCGGCGGACGGCTGCGTTACTCAAGAGCAAGTGACTACTTGGCTAAACAAAGAGACGGAATCTGTGTTGAGTGATGTGGATCTAGCGATATTTCTCAATGGCTTAATCAATACAAAGCGTGGTAAACGCGATGGTGAACAACCTCAGCCTGAAACACGCTTAACCAATAATATGATTTTCATGAAATTGCGTATTGCGCTGGATATGAAAGCAGAAGATATTTTAGACACATTAGCTTTTATCGATTTTCGTTTAAGTAAGCACGAGCTCAATGCATTTTTCCGCAAGCCTGACAATAAACACTACCGTGAATGTAAAGATCAGATCCTGCGTAACTTTTTAATGGGTGTTCAGCGTCAGTTGCGTCCAGAAGATAAACGCGAATATCAAGAAAAAATCGATTAAACCAAAGAAATCTCCTGTAAGTCATTAGGGATCTCTTCATTGAAAAAAGCCATGTTGACATGGCTTTTTTACTTAGTGATCAACGATTTTCATTCTGACGCTTACGAATATCAGTTTTACCTCTTCTTGCTAAACTTTAAAGCGGTCCACCAACTCATAGAGTTCGTTGGCTCGGCTATTCAGCTGTTGGCTACCCGCTTGGTTCTGATTAGCCAGTTCAGCCGATTGACTACTTTGATCAGATATCACCACAATACGCTCTGATATCTCTTGCCCAACAATACTTTGCTCTTCTGTTGCAGTTGCGATCAGTGCGTTCATATCCATAATCGTGGCAATAGAGTCTTGAATTTTTTGTAATGCTGTCGATGCGGCATTGGCTTTTTCTACGGTGCTTAAGCTACGACTTTGGCTTGAATCCATCGCTTTAACTGCGGCATCAGAGGCATTTTTCAGTTGCCCGATCATGGCATGAATTTGCCCTGTACTGTCTTGGGTACGGCTGGCTAATTTTCGGACTTCATCTGCTACCACGGCAAATCCTCGTCCTTGCTCGCCCGCGCGAGCCGCTTCAATAGCTGCGTTTAACGCCAGTAGATTGGTTTGTTCTGCAATATCTTGGATAACCGCAAGTAGAGACGAAATGTTTTTCACATCGCCTTCCAGTTTTGAAATCACAAGGCTCGCTTCAGCGACCTCTTTGGCGAGATCCTGTACCGATTTTGCTGCCGAATCAACGATTTCATGGGCATCTTTGGCGTTGTCGTCAGCATCTTTTGCTGATTGAGCGGCATGATGGGCGTTGTTCGAGATCTCTGTTGCAGTCGTGGTCATTTCTGTCATCGCTGTCGCTACTTGATCGGTCTCTTCACGTTGCCCTGATGCAATGGCGTCAACTTGTTGTGCTCGTTGTGTCATGTCATTGGTTTCATCCACAACCTGTTGCCCAACTTGGTGTACGCGCGCAATGATACTTTGCAAGCTGGAGACAAAGGCATTGAAGTTATCACTTAATCTTGCAAATTCAGGGGCGTTGAATTTTTCCATTCTTGCAGTTAAATCAGCGTCACCGTTTGCAAATGAACGAATCGATAAATCAAATAGCTCGAGAGGACGCATGATACTGCGATTTAAAATGATGGCGAAAAAACCGACGATGAGGATAATGATCAAGCTCATCAAACCGATATTGACTAAACTGCTTTGCATATTTTCCGCAGCGAGTGTTTCCATGTTGGCGATTACAGCATCAATGTCATCGGTGTAAAAGCCAGTGCCTATCATTAGATCCCACTGTGGCAAATAGGTAGAATAGGCCAATTTAGGTAGTGGTGTCGTCTCTCCCGGCTTGGGGAAATAGTAGGTAGTGAACTTATCTACTTTGGCATTTTTGATTAAATCTTGGATTAAATAGTTGCCATGCGTATCTTGCATGTTCCAAAAGTTATCGCCTAAACCAGCATTACTTTGGCCCAGTAGTAGTCGATCCCCTTTGCTATTGTAGCCAAAGATATAGCCACTATTTTCAAACGCGATGTCACGCAGTATGGTGATGGCTTCGCTGAGGGGAGCGTTCTTTTGTTTGAGTGATTTGAGCGCTGTATCGGCAATTTGCAGATATGAACGCAGCTCATTTTGTTTCATCTCCATCATGCTAGCGCGGGTAGCAGCCATTTGTTCGTGATTCAGTTTTTGTGTTTCTGAAAAACTGAGATACATCATACTTAACGAAATAATCAGTAGCGGAACAATGGATAGCACGTAGAGTCTTTGGCGAATAGTCAGGCTCATGGTTATTTCCTGTTGTTATGTTATTGGCCTTGGTACTTTAACTGACGGTTGACATGCTCGTTGTTGTTATAAATATAGCTTAGCTAAGTTTGCGGCACAGCGTCTTACAAAGAGCATATTTTCATATGAAAAATGGGTGTTATGTCAAATTGGAATGCTAAGTAGAGTTGTTATGCCCTCTATGACTTGCCAGTGGCTTTCATTTCACCGGTTTAAGCTTAATTTCTATATAGAGTATAGATAGGCTGTGATATACTCCGCCCCCACTTTACTTTCGAAGAGCCAGTGACCATGAGCCTGAAAAATGAAATTCAACAACTCAATAACCGTTTAGATACGTGTCGCCATAAGCTCGATGCGGCTAAAGGTCGTGGCGATCAAGTAATGATCAGCAAATTTACCGATGAAGTAGAACAACTGACGAAAAAGCTCGCTCAAGCAAAACACAAGCAAAATTATACGGTGAGCAAAGAGCGTAAGAGTTTGCTCGATATGCCATTTTCTCGTGAGTTGACCAAAGCCGAACAGGCCGATTTAGGTCAATTGAAAAAGTCAGTTAAAGGTTTAATCGTGGTACACCCGATGACAACAATGGGCAAAGAACTGCGTTTAGAAGTGATGACTGGTTTCGCTCCAAAAACCTTCTAACCATCATGTTTTACGATCAAAAAGAGCCAGATTATCTGGCTCTTTTTGATCGTACCTGCGACTCAATAGCCCATAAGTTGCAATAAATTCTCGGCGGTGTGGATTGCCTCTTTGCGGTTAGCAATATTCAGTTTTTGGTATAGGTTGCGGATGTGGGTTTTGATGGTGGTTCCTGCGACATCCAGCTCTTGTGCAATTTGCTCATTGCTAAACCCAGAGTAGATAAGCCCCAAGACTTGCCATTCACGTTGAGTGAGTGGGCTGGTACGAACCAGCTCAGGAATATTTGGGTGATTAACCAGCTTCTCAACAAACTCTTCGTCGAAATGGACTGATCGGCTGCGCTGAGTGGTAGAGATCTCTTTCATTAACTGTTGTGCGCGGTGGCGTTCCAGATCTCCCAATTCGGATCGGCTAGAGAGTTTTTCCAATAAGTGGCCGATCTGCGAACCATCGATTAAAAAGTTACCCACCATACCCGTCTGATTGGTTAGCTGTAGGGCCTCTTTGAGTTTTTCTTTCGCCACTTCTTCGTTGTGCACTGTGGTTGCTAGAACGGCTTCGAGGATCAAATTACGGTTTAGGTCAGTAATCAACTGATAAGTTTGCGCTTCGTGCTGCATAAACGTCAAAGTTTGAGTCGCATCTTCCAAATGACCTAAGTGAATCTGAACTCGAGCAATATTGCGCCATTGAAGCTGTGAAAAGTGATTGCATGCTTTTTCTGGTCGAATGGTGGTCTTGAGCCACTGCAACATTGCTTCATCATTGCCACGAGCTTGCCAAAATAGAATCAGTGAGAGCGAAGCATTCGCCGTCCAGTCTACGTGATAAGTCGATTGTTTCAGTAAGTGCTGTATTTGTTCGATGAACTTACCCGCTTTATCGAGTTCACCACGGCCAATAGCAATACGCGCCAGCATTGAATAACTGTGCAGATGCTTGCTTGGAGAGTGGTTGCCCAATACGCGTAGTCCTTTATAAGCGCATTCTTCCGCTTCATCCAAGCGGTTCCAGCACCACAGGATTTGGGCACGTATCCGTAGTAAGAACTCATGTAATGGCACTTGCTGTAATTGCTGCTCTTCAATTAATTTGAAGGCAATATCTTGTACTTCAAAAGCGGCTTGCACATAACCTTGGGCAATCAAGATCTCGCTTTGCTGTAGTAATGCCCATAGCGCTTGGTGGTAAACCTGATACTGGCGTGCCAGCTTTTCGGTTTGTTGCATCATCGAGAGTGCGCGGCTTAATTGACCGAGCACGTGGTTCACTTCGCCGACGACTGAAGTGGCGACAATACGACTGCGGTAAACGGTGTGATCCAGTTGGCTCAGTGCTAACTCCGCAAGTTCTAAGGCTTTTTCTGGCTCATTTTGGTTGATCGCGACTTGAGCACGTAGGGCATTGAATTCGCCTTGTTCTTTGGTGCTTAGCTGAACATTGAGCGCTTTCATCTCGTTGGTCGATTTGGTTAGCAGATCCCCAACGTCAAAGTAGCGGTGCTGACTTTGAGCCAGCCAAGCTTGTAGCATACACAGTTTAGGCTCGCGATAGAGTTGGGCCGGAGAGAGTTGGTTAATGGCCTCTTCGAGAGCCAAAAGCTCGCCTTGGTTGAACATCTTCCAGCCAAATTGCGTCAAGATAGTAGCGAGTAAGTCAGTATCGTTGGCGAGCGTGGCGTGACGCAACGCTTGATGAGGTGTGGCTTCTTGCAACCAAGCGTGCGCGGCGGCACGGTGCAGATCGTGCTCCTGCTGCGGGATGCGCGCCAAGCGTTCATGAGAGAGGAATTCCGCAAATAAGTTGTGGAACCGGTACCAGTTGTGCTCACCTTCCAGTGGATAAATGAATAAACCATAGCGGTTGAGCGACTCAATCATGCTCAGCGCGTCGTCACGTTTGGTGAGTGCAGAGACTAACACGTCATTAAAGTGATCGAGCACCGAGCATTGCATCAAAAATTGGCGCGTTTCTTTATCGAGTAGATCAAACACTTCCTCAACTAAGTAATCCCATAAATGTGCATGATTAAACTGCGATACCGACTCCGCTGTCTGCGCCAACGTGCGCTTTTGGTGCTGTGCTTGTAAGGCAATCAATTGCAGTGCAGAGGGCCAGCCTTCGACATAGGTGCACAAGTTGTTGGCAGTATCATCATCCACGCCATCAGAGACCCGTTGATTAAAGAAGCGTGTTGTTTCTTCGGTATCAAAGGCGAGTAGCTCATTACCAATTTCGATCATCAAATCGCGTACGCGCAAGTTGGCCGTGCCTAATGGTGGTGTGGCACGGCTAGTGACGACCAGCGTTAGGTTGTCTGGCATGTGTTTGAGGAAAAAGCGCATCGCTTCGTGGATATCGTCATCGGCGATCAAATGGTAATCATCGAGAACCACATAGCACTCTTTGTTAAAGCCAGACATTTCCGAAAACACTTCACTAAATAGCGAGTGTAAAGAAGAGAACTGGCGTCGCTCGGCCAATTTTTGGGCATTTGGACAACTTTGCTGAGTCGCTTTATTAATCGCTTGCAGTAAGTAGTTGATAAATCGGAACGCATCATTGTCGCTTTCATCGATGCTATACCAACCCACATTGGTCTTGTCTGATAACCATTGGGCTGCCATGGTGGTTTTTCCATAACCAGCAGGCGAGCGAAATAGCACGAGTTTGTAGCAAGGTGCTTGGGCAAGCAGCTCTAACACACGCGGGCGAACGATGGCGTTGTGAAGGCGGCCGGGACGAGTAAGCTTAGAAGGTATCCACATCTTCCAGATTCCATTTATTGTTCTTGTTACTGACTTAAAAGCTGATCGCAGCTTTGGAGGTGCTTAGTAAGAAGAGCATCATTATTTAGGAGTACACAAGTGAACTATCACTCATTTTGTGTGGATGTTACTTGATGTCGTGACGCACGTTTATTGATCCATCCCGAGATTCTTGCAGGATTCACATTTACTCATCATCTACGCCCTGTAATTGTGACCTTAATCACTAAAACTTCTTTGTTATGCGCTATATAAAAACTGAGCATGTACAAAATCTCATGTAATTTGTAAATGAAGCTCATTTTTTTGAGAGCCAATTCTCATATTGAGAGATTGATATTCCCGATCGAAACCTTAGCGTCATGAGCGGTATTTAGGCTAGTGAGCAAGGTGATGTGATCACAATCACTGCTTATGAACCGCTATGTGCAACGAATGAGAGATAGATCACTGCGACTCTGGTGCTCGCCCTCTACGCCCTGAGCCCTCCTCCTAAACGAGGTCATTTTTAGGAGGATGCCGACCTTGCGTAGCTGATGCACGATATGCCGAAGATGAATTAAAACGACTAAGTGAGATTTCGCTAATGAAACCTACGCAACAGAAGAAGTTTGATAAAGCTTCGTTCCAAGACAACGTAAAGAAACACCTGACTGCCACCTACGCTACCACCATTGAAAATGCAGATAGCCGTTCATGGTATCTCGCAATGGGGCGCGCACTGGCTGAATTAACGATGTTTGATCTACTCGAAACTGAGCAAGACGAGCGCATTGTTAACGCTAAGGGTCTGAACTACTTATCACTTGAGTTCTTGATTGGCCGTTTAACGGGCAACAACCTCATCAGCATGGGCCTGTATGAGCAAATCACGGAAGCGATGGCTGATTTAGGTCAGAACCTAACGGATTTATTAGAAGAAGAACGTGACCCATCCTTAGGTAATGGTGGTTTAGGGCGACTTGCGGCATGTTTCATGGATTCGTGTGCTGCGCAAGAGTACCCAACCGTAGGTTATGGTTTACATTATGAATATGGTTTGTTTAAGCAATCTTTTAGTGAGGGCCACCAACAAGAAGCTCCTGATGAGTGGCGTTGTGTTGAAGGCTACCCGTGGGAAGTGGCACGACCACACCTAGCACAAGAGATTGGTTTTTACGGCCATGTTGACGTTATCAATGACAATGGCGTGGAAAAACGCCGTTGGATTCCGAGTATGTTTGTCCAAGCAATGCCTTGGGATTTACCGATCGTCGGCTATGAAAGCGACACGGTTTACCCACTTCGTTTATGGGAATGTCGCGCAATTGCGCCTTTCTCACTGGCTGATTTCAACAACGGTAACTACTTTGAAGCACAGCATGCCTTGATTGATGCAGGCAACATTACCAAAGTACTTTATCCAAACGATAACCACGAAAAAGGCAAGACACTGCGTTTGATGCAGCAATATTTCCATAGCGCGGCGTCAATGCGTGACATTTTGCGTCGTCATGCGGCGGCGGGTCATGACATTGCTGATCTTCCTAAATATCAAACCGTTCAGCTAAACGATACTCACCCAACGATTTCCATTCCTGAATTGATGCGTATCTTGATTGATGAGAAAGGCATGGGCTGGGATGAAGCATGGGCGATCAGCTCAAAAACGTTCGCCTATACCAACCATACGCTACTGCCTGAAGCACTCGAAACGTGGAGCGAGTCGTTGATCCAGCGTTTGCTTCCTCGCCATATGGAAATCATTTACGAAATCAACCACCGCTTCCTGCAAGAAGTACGAGCCAAGTGGCCGGGTGATGTGTCGAAACAGCAAAAACTCTCCATCATTCAAGATGGTTTCCACCGTGTCGTGCGTATGGCAAACCTTTGTGTGGTTGGCTCTTACGCTGTGAACGGTGTGGCAGCGCTGCACTCGGAGTTGGTAAAACGCGATCTTTTCCCAGAATTCCACGAGCTTTACCCAACACGTTTGCACAACGTAACAAACGGCATTACGCCGCGTCGCTGGTTGAAATTTTGTAACCCAGGTTTGTCGGCGCTTATTTCGGAAAAAATTGGCACTGAGTGGCCAGCGCACCTTGACCAGCTAGAAGCGATTGCGCAATACGCTGACGATGCGAAATTCCAAAAAGAGTTTATGGCGGTTAAGAAACACAACAAGCAGCGTCTGGCTGATTGGGTATCAGAGAACATGGGTATTGAGCTTGATACCAATGCCATCTTTGATGTGCAGATCAAACGCTTGCATGAATACAAACGTCAGCATTTGAATATGTTACATATTCTCTCTTTGTATCATCGTTTAGTGAATGACCCAACGTTCGATATGACGCCGCGCGTGGTGTTCTTCGCGGCTAAAGCGGCACCGGGTTACCACCTAGCTAAAGAGATCATCTACGCCATCAATAAAATTGCGGAAAAAGTAAATAACGATCCGCGCATTGGTAACAAGCTAAAAGTAGTTTTCATTCCTGATTACCGCGTGAGCATAGCTGAAATCATCATTCCTGCTGCCGATGTATCTGAGCAAATTTCTACCGCAGGTAAAGAAGCATCCGGTACTGGTAACATGAAAATGGCGCTAAATGGTGCTCTAACCATAGGTACGATGGATGGTGCAAACGTGGAAATTCGTGAGGAAGTGGGTGATGACAACATCTACATCTTCGGTTTGGAAGTGGACGGAGTCGAAGCGTTAAAAGCCAGTGGTTATAACCCATATGATTACTACAATGCGGATCCGCTGCTTAAGGCTTCACTGGATTTGTTGGTGGGTGAAGAGTTTACCCCAGGCGCTCCGGGCAAATTGAAAGCCACGTTCGATAGCTTGCTTGATGGTGGTGATCCATACCTAGTGCTGGCTGACTTCGCTTCGTATGTACAAGCGCATCAGGCGATGGACAAGCAGTACCGTGACCAGGCTGGCTGGGCGAAGAAAGCGATTCTTAACACCGCGTTGGTGGGTAAGTTCAGCTCTGACCGCAGTATCCGTGACTACGTTAACAACATCTGGAAATTAGAAACCGTTAAACGTTAATTTTCAAGTAAGCCAAGGACTTTAGGGCCTTGGCTCTATGATGACTCATTATAATAAAACCCTACCCATTTGAAGGGGAAAGAAGTCCCTTCGGAGAAAGCGATGAAACAACTAAACGCATTAAAACAAGTAGCGGCGATGGCGAACATTGCCGACAGCTACATAAGCGCGTGGGGCGACGAAGCGAAAGTGGAAGATGAAACCATTATCCGCTTATTGGCGTCTTTGGGCTATGACACAACCAATGATGAAACGCTGCTGAAATCAGCAGAAAAGAAACACAAGAAAGATGTATTGGATCCTGTTCTCGTTATTCGTGAAGGTGAAGCGGTGGAAGTGCCACTTTATCTAGGTGCCAGCGCACGTGAAAGCGAATTTAACTGGCGCTTAGAAACCGAGCAAGGAGAGGTACTTGAAGGCTATCTTCAATCGCAAGTCGTTCGTGATGAACGCGCTGAGGGTGGCCCTTTAGTGTTTGCATTGCCAAGCGATTTGGCATGGGGATATCACAAACTGTTGGTGACACGGAAACGCCGTAAAACACCGTATGAGCTCACGCTGATAGTGACGCCAAAAGCCTGTTACAAACAAGCACCTATTACTGAAGGTAAAAAATTGTGGGGCCCGAGTGTGCAGCTTTACACGCTGCGTACTCAGCACAACTGGGGTATTGGTGATTTTGGCGATTTAAAACAGTTAGTGGCGGATATTGCCTCTCGTGGCGGCGATTTTGTCGGCCTTAACCCGATTCATTCTCTCTTTCCTGCAAACCCTGAAGGAGCGAGTCCTTACAGCCCATCGTCACGCCGTTGGCTCAATATTTTATACATAGACGTGAGTTCAGTGCCTGAATTTGCTTTGAGTGCGGATGCGCAGCAAAAAGTAGGCAGTGCGGAGTTTCAGCAACGTCTTCAGAAAGTACGTGAAGCGCATTGGGTAAACTACACCGAAGTTGCAACATTAAAAATGAGTGTCTTGCCACTTCTGTTCACCGAATTTAAAAAACGCCATTTAGATAAAAATAGCGATCGCGCACAAGCCTTTTTGAATTTCGTTGAAGAAGGTGGCGAGAGCTTAGTGCACCAAGCGGCATTCGATGCGCTGCATGTCTATTTACATGCCCAAGATCCGAATGTATGGGGTTGGCCGGTTTTCCCTGAAAAATATCGTCGTTTTGAAAACAGCGCAGTACAGAAATTTATCGAAGACAATCAAGATAAAGTTCACCTATACATGTACTTGCAGTGGATTGCTGATGGCCAAATTAATGAAGCCCAAGCACTCGCGGAAGAAAAAGGCATGGCGGTCGGCTTATACCGCGACCTTGCGGTGGGTGTGGCTGATTCAGGCTCTGAAACTTGGGCTGATGCCGGTAACTTGATTTTAGACGCCAGCATTGGCGCACCGCCCGATATTCTTGGACCATTGGGTCAAAATTGGGGCTTACCACCGCTTAACCCACAAGTCTTACAAGCAACCGCTTACGATGCTTATATCAAGCTGCTGCGCGCCAATATGAAACATTGTGGTGCGCTGCGCATTGACCATGTACTTGGTTTACTGCGCTTGTGGTGGGTACCAAAAGGTGAAAATGCCACTAAGGGTGCTTACATCTACTACCCAGTACAAGATATGCTCGCGATTTTAGCGTTGGAATCTCACCGCCATCAATGTAGCGTGATTGGCGAAGATTTGGGTACAGTACCTGATGAAATCGTCGATATTTTAGCCGATGCGGGTGTTCACTCTTATAAAGTGTTCTTCTTTGAAACCGCAGAAGATGGCGGCTTTATCTCACCGAAACATTACGCCGCTCAGTCGATGTCGGCACTGTGCACACATGATATGCCAACGTTGCGTGGTTTCTGGCATTGCGATGATCTCAAAATGGGGAGCGAAATTGGTTTGTACCCCGATCAAGCCCAGCTCGAAGCCTTGTTTGAGGACCGTTTGAAATGTAAACAAGGCATTTTGGATTCGGTGGCATGGCATGGTTATTTGCCTGAGGGTGTGGGGCGCGACGCAAGCCTTGTTCCAATGGATTCATATTTAAGTGAGGCGCTGCAACTGCACGTTGCATCTGGTGCATCGACCTTGTTAAGTATTCAGTTAGAAGATTGGTTGGAAATGGATAAACCCGTTAATATTCCGGGCACCGTTAATGAGTACCCTAACTGGCGTCGTAAACTTTCAATGAATTTGGATGAAGTATTTGCGCGTGATAATGTCAATCGCATTGCTGCACGTTTAACGGAAGTGCGAGCGAGTGTAAGTAAATAATCACTTACTGAATAAACCTTGATGTGACTTAGTGTTATCTTTCTTAATCATGGCATGAAGAATTTTAGTCTAGGTCACTCAATGTAACAGCAGAGTTCGGTACACTGAACCTCGCTAGTATGCCCGCCATTTTAGCGGGCATTTTTATACGTTTAAAGAAAGTTAGGTTAGGAGTAGGGATATGAAAACAAAAAAGCTTTCAAAGCTAAAGCAGGCATATAGCCAACTTTCCCATGCATCATTTACAGATCCATTCTCATTTTTAGGCCCTTACCTTGCACCCGATCAAGGTGCGCTACGCGTTTGGATGCCGGGTGCCGAAAAAGTTGAGCTGGTGGTGGAAAATCAACCCCGCATTCTACTTGAGCGTGAAGATGAGTCGGGTTTCATCCTCAAATCAGACATTGATCTACGTTTTACCCACTACCAATTGGCGGTCGATTGGGCAGGTGTCGAACAGCTCATCGATGACCCATATCAGTACCATGGTTTATACGCTGAATATGATGATTTACATACGCCGAAATCGATGTATCACCACATGGGTTCGCAGTTCGTGACCATGGAACGTGGTGGTAAACAAATCTCAGGTATCCGTTTTTTAGTCTACGCACCGCATGCAAAAGCGTGCAGTTTGATTGGCGCATTTAACCAATGGGACGGACGTCGTAATCCAATGCAGCGCCTTGATTACGGTATCTGGGGAATTTTCATGCCCGACTTACCCGAAGGTACGCAATACAAATTTGAATTGAAAGGGCCTCATGGTGAAGGGTTACCGCATAAAGCCGATCCTTGGGGTCACTATGCCGAGCAGTACCCTTCATTTGCCTCGGTAACATACGATCATCGTCGCTATGAATGGCAAGACAGTACGTGGCAAGCTCGCCCCATCACCGAAAAGCGCAAGCAAGCACTCTCTTTCTATGAGTTGCACGTAGGCTCTTGGCGTCGTAATTCGGCGGGTGAATTTTTAAATTATCGTGAGCTGGCTGATCAACTGGTGCCTTATTTGGTGGATTTAGGCTATACCCATGTAGAGCTTATGCCCGTGTCTGAGCACCCATTCTATGGTTCTTGGGGTTATCAACCTGTTGGCTTATTTGCGCCAACGAGCCGTTTTGGTACGCCCGATGATTTTAAATATTTCGTTGATCAATGTCACCAAGCCGGCCTTGGTGTGGTGCTCGATTGGGTTCCCGCACATTTTCCTGCCGATAGTCATGGCTTAGCCAATTTTGATGGCACTCCTTTATTCCATGACCCTGATCCACGCCGCGGCTGGCATCAAGATTGGAGTTCATATATTTACGACCTTGGCCGCGAACATGTGCGCCGTTTCTTGGTCTCGAATGCGTTATATTGGTTTGAACAGTTCCATATCGATGGCATTCGAGTAGACGCCGTTGCTTCTATGCTCTATCTCGACTACTCACGCAGCCATGATCAATGGATCCCAAATGTGGATGGCGGTAGAGAAAATTACGATGCGATTGCCACCTTAAAGTGGATGAACGAAGAAGTGTACAAACACTTCCCGAATGCTATGACCATTGCTGAAGAATCAACAGCTTTTCCCGGCGTTTCAGCGCCAACCTTTATGGGCGGCTTAGGTTTTGGTTTCAAATGGAATATGGGCTGGATGCATGACAGTTTGGCCTATATAAAAGAAGATCCCGTCCATCGTAAATACCATCACAACGTCATCACCTTCCCGTTAGTCTATGCACACAGTGAAAACTATGTGTTGTCGCTATCGCACGATGAAGTGGTGTACGGCAAGGGTTCGATCCACAACAAAATGCCCGGCGATGAGTGGCAACAAACGGCAAACTTGCGTGCTTATATGGGTTACATGTATGGCCAGCCGGGTAAAAAACTCAACTTCATGGGCACTGAATTTGGTCAAACGGCAGAATGGAATCATGATGACCAACTTCAGTGGTTCTTATTGCAGTTTGAACGCCATCAAGGAGTGCAGAATTTAACGCGAGATCTCAATAAGATGTATCAAGCCGAGCCTGCACTTTTTGAGTTAGACAGTGAGCCTCGTGGCTTTGAGTGGCGCTTACAAGATGCGGCCGATGCGAGCATTCTTGCGCATGAACGCATGAGTGACTGCGGTGAACGTATTTTAATTATCACCAATTTTACCCCTGTTCCTCACCAAGCTTTTCGTTTAGGTATGCCTGTCAAAGGTGAGTATCAATTACTGCTTAATACAGATGATAGACACTATGGCGGTAGCGGTTTTGAAGTCAAAAACCGTGTACTGACTGAAAACGTTGAGAGTGAGGGTTTAGACCAATCTATTTTGGTCTGTGTACCGCCACTGGCAACTCTCTACTATAAGCTAGAGACAAGGGTATAGTTGTCAACCCCATTGCAATTTAATGAGTTGAATGGTTTCTTGTGAAGTCTCAACATCAAAATCCCGATTTACAGTGTGAATCGGGATTTTTACATCTGGCTGTCTCAGAATGAGGGTAAGTTTTTACCCATCGAAGCAATATCTTGCTCATACTGGGCAGGTTTTTGCTCAATCAAAAATACATGCAATATAAGTGTTTGATTTTAAATGGTAATAGAGTTGGCACTGACTTTGCTCTATGACGAGTGAACTTGTTTCATACCATTCATCATTAAAGTAAGGAATTTGCAATGCCAACTCCATGTTATATCTCTATCGAAGGCGAAACTCAGGGCCTGATCACTGCTGGTGCTCTGTCTACTGATTCAATCGGTGATGCGTTCGTTGAAGGTCATGAAGACCAAATGTTGGTTCAACAATTTGACCACGTTGTAACTGTACCGACTGATCCACAATCAGGTCAGCCTTCTGGTCAACGTGTTCACAAACCATTTAAATTCACCGTAGCGCTAAACAAAGCGGTTCCTCTTCTTTATAACGCACTGGCGTCTGGCGAGAAGATGAAATCGGTTGAGCTAAAATGGTACCGCACTTCTATCGAAGGTAAGCAAGAGAACTTCTTCACTACTACACTCGAAAGCGCGTCTATCGTGGACATTCACTGTGAAATGCCACATTGCCAAGATCCAGCGAACGGCGACTTCACACAAAACGTTACGGTTTCTATGTCTTACCGTAAAATCCTGTGGGATCACGTGAATGCGGGTACTTCAGGCTCTGACGACTGGCGCAAGCCTGTTGAAGCGTAATCACGCTTAGTTTTTGGGTCGCTCACTCGTGTTTCATGTCCTTGGGGTGAGTGGCCCACACCAAAACCTTAAGCTCAGTACGTAGCCTAGTTATGTATTGAGCTTAAGGTTTTTCGACATTCAAATGTGGAAGGTAAAAAGATGGCAAGGTTAAGTTTTAGGCTCACCGTGGAGGGTTTGGCAGACGACACGTTAGTGGTGCGTGAATACCAAGGCGTGGAATCGCTGTCTGATAGCGCGCAAGCGGGCCTGCATTGCTACGGTTTTCGCTATGAGATAAAACTGGCCAGTCGCCAATCTGGCTTAACGGCGCTGGAGCTGGTGGACAAAACCGCTCAGCTTGAGATGTTGCGTGATGGCCTTGTCGTGCAG
>NZ_CAWNTB010000202.1:0-16161 GCF_963877065.1 Vibrio sp. V01_P9A10T6 | reverse complement strand
CGGGGAAGTTAGCTGAGCAAAACCTGCTGCCGCATTTTGTGCCGCCTATATTTGACATGCTCACTAACGATGGTTTTTTCTTGGAAGGCAGCGTGCCGATCAATCAAATTAATCAGCAAGTTGAACAATTGGAGTGCGATCCACAGCGTGCGCTACTTCAGCAGCAATGGACCACGGCCCAACAGCAGGCGCAAGATGAATTAGAAGCGCATCGCCAGCTGATGATTCAAGGTCGTGAACAGCGTAAACAGCAACGCATCCTTGCCGAGCAATCAAATGATGCCCAACAATTGCGCGAAACCTTGGATTGTCTCGCCAAACAAAGTGTGGCTGAAAAAACGTCCCTCAAACAATTAAAGCGCAAGTGGGACGTCAACCTCAACGAACTACAAGCGCAAATAGACGCATTTCAAGAACAAATTGATGCGTTAAAAGAGCAGCGTAAAAATCTCTCTAATGCGTTGCAGCAACGACTTTTTTCTCACTATCGATTTCTCAATCAATACGGCACTGAAAAATCTCTGGGGGAGATTTTCCGTCTTACGGCTAACCCTGTTCCACCAGCAGGATCTGGAGAATGCGCCGCACCAAAATTGCTGCACTACGCGTTTCAACATCAGATGACACCGATTTCACTCGCCGAATTCTGGTGGGGAGCGTCACCAAAATCTGAAATTCGTCAACACAAGAAATTCTATCCTGCTTGTCAAAACAAGTGCCAACCGATTTTGGCTCACATGCTTGATGGGCTGAAGCTCGATGATAACCCGCTATTGCATAACCCAGCGCAAGGCAAAGAAATCGACATCATCTATCAGGATGAAGCCATTATTGTCGTCAACAAACCTGCCGAGTTTCTATCCGTTCCCGGAGTCAACATTCAGGACTCGGTTTATACTCGTCTGCAACAAATGTTTAGCTCAGATGAAGGGCTTTTTGTGATCCACCGCCTCGATATGTCTACTTCAGGTTTATTGGTGTTTGCTCTCACCCGCCGAGCCAATAAAAGCCTGCAGAAGCAATTTATTACTCGCGGCGTTGAAAAACGCTATCTTGCCTTACTCGCTGGTGAATTACAGCAATCGCATGGTGACATTCGCTTACCGCTGCGGGGCGATTTAGATGACAGGCCGCGTCAATTGGTCTGTTTTGAACATGGCAAACCCGCTGACACTCACTGGCAATTAATTGAATGCCGAGATGGATTCAGTAAAGTCTACCTCTACCCCAAAACAGGACGAACCCACCAATTGCGCGTGCATTGCGCTCATGTGGAAGGACTCAACCTGCCCATCGTTGGCGACGATCTTTATGGCACGAAAGGAGCGCGTTTACATCTACATGCTGAGTCGCTGAGCTTTGATCACCCTTATACCAAGCAAAGGATGACATTCACGGTGGATGCCGAGTTTTGATCGACATTCCGCTTTAGTGACATTGAGGTGACAAATCCTGACTTAGCACAGCTATAATTTCGTGAATGCGAACCTTTTTCTAAGTGCTTAACGTTGAGAACACCGCTGCTGTACCTTTTGATCACACTCACCGCAGTGCTAGGGCAATCAAACCTAGCACACGGGCAAGAGCAAACGCTGCAAGATCGTTGGCAGCATTTTCTACGCCAAGCCGAATCGCTATCGGCTGCGCGAGCCTTGCCATTGCAAAGCATTAACTCATACCCTGTCGATCTTCTGCTCAGCGCCAGCGCCTATCCTGATTTTTCCCGTTATTCATGGCAAACCATAACCGAGCTCAAAGCGATAGCCTCACAGTGCGCACTGTCGCCCGGTTTATCAAAAACCTTGGCATCACGCCCTGAATTGCAAAAAGCAGCGTCGTTTGAACTCGCTTTATGCCAAGGCGATGAATTGCCCATCCGCTGGTTTAAGACTGCTCCGTTTCTGCATCCTGCAGGCGGGAGCTACGCAGAGCGATACTTAGCTTTTTCTACTCATAACATAACGGCCGAGCAAAACGCCGAGCTACAGCCCTACACGACTCTCTCTAACCCTCAGCACCCGCTGTACACCTTTTTTACCGATTTAGAAACGGCAGGGCGAGATGCCTTGGTCAGTGGTTATCGCGCTTATATTGACCGTCAACAACGGCTATGGATCAGTGGCGATTTCGGTATTCGCGTACTAAGCGCATTGCAATGGAAAAAAGTCTCGTTCGATCAGCAATTGGTATTGTCGGCCATCACAGCGGCTACTCAAAGTTGCCAATTACGCTACAGTAATCTGTGTGTCTCTAGCCAAGAAAAACCCAATATCTCACTGTGGTTATCGGTCATATTACTGCTGTTGCTCGCAGCAACGCTGAGTAGGACGCTCTGGTTACGCCGCCAACAAGCCAAAGAAAAACGCTTTATTTTACAGTTGCTGACGCATGAACTACGCACCCCTATCACAAGTCTTGGCTTGACCGTTGAGCAGTTTCGCCAGCAATTTGATACTCTACCAGAGCCAGCCCAAGATACATTCGGCCGCTTACTGGCCGATCACCAACGTTTAGCTCAGCTTGCTCAGACCAGTAAAGGATTTTTGAGTAGCGACCCAAATGAGCCGTTTCAATGTCAAACCGCTTATCTCTCAGATTGGTTAGATCACTGCGTAGCGAAACACGAACTCAGCTATGAACTGACACAAGATATCGAGCTCACACTGCCGTATTACTGGCTTGGGATCTGTTTGGATAACTTGATCCGTAATGCCAAGCAGCATGGTCAAGGAACAATCTCAATAACGGCCAGCGTGACTGACACTCAACTGCGGCTTTGCGTTAGCGATGAAGGCGAGTTTCCCTCTCGTCTAAAACGGCTATTTTCCCGTTCTCGCACAGCTTCTAATATGGGGATTGGGCTCCGTCTTGTAAGCCATTTGATGCTTAAAATGGGCGGCAAGCTGACGTGTAAAGCCCACCCCACTCGCTGCCAATTGGAATTACCATTATGAACACACTGTTATTGGTCGAAGATGATCCTCTACTCGGGCAAGGTTTGCATGATTACTTGCTACAGCAAGGTTTTGATTGTTTGTGGGTACAGCAGCTCTCACAAGTCAAAAAAGCATGGTTTCGCGCCGATTTGGTGATTTTAGATAGACAACTGGCTCAAGGAGACAGCTTGGATCATCTGCCTCAATGGCTAATGACCAAAGCCGTGCCAGTGATCATCCTGACGGCCAAAATCGAGGTTGAGCAAAAAATAGCAGGTCTGATGGCGGGGGCGAAAGACTACGTCACCAAGCCATTTTCGCAACAAGAATTACTGGCGCGAATTCAAGCGCAACTGCGACCATTAGGAGAAAGCTTGCTTTCCTACGCTGACATTGCCATTGATCTCTCAAAGCGCAGCGTTACCTTAGGTGAACAGTTGATGACGCTAAAACCGAAACAGTTTCAGCTATTACTGCTGCTGGTTCAAAACCAAGGACGTGTTTTTCACCGAGATGAACTACTCAATAAAGTGTGGGGCTACCAAGCCTTTCCCTCAACTCGAACCGTCGATAATCATGTTTTACAGCTGAGGCAGCAGTTACCCTCACTCAATATCGAAACCGTTCGTGGCGTTGGGTATCGTTTAGTCGAGGTGTCCAATGCGTAACCTTTGGCTGTTTGCACTGTTCGTCGTTAGTCCAAGCCACGCCGTGAGTGATGATTGGTTTATGGCAACACCACTGCAATCAACCTATCGCGCTTTAGCGAACCATCAGCCACAGCTTGCCTGGCAAGAGTTGGTCCTCGCACTCAATAACCAAACCATTGCCACGCCACACTGGGAAAGCGTCAAAAATACCATTATTGAACAAACCCAATGTGGCCAACAGCTCTTAAGCGATGTAGTACCAAATGCGGCGCTGATCAAAGTCTCGATACAAAAAAAAACCAACGTGATGCAGCAAGGTTACCAGTTCAAATTATCAATGGAAGGAGCAGAGCTGCCTAGCCAGGTTGAACTTCTTGGCCCTGACAATGGCTTGATCATCTCACAAAGCCAAATAACGTCATCAGCCCCTTATATAGAATTAGAAAGCCCAGAACTGCTCTTTGCTCCGCAAGATGGCGTTTATCGACTGACACTCGACAAACAACACTATTGGTTAGTTCTTACCATGCCTTTTGGCTCCACATGGTTGCAATCCGCTTCTCCCAACGGTGGCTACCCAGTAGCGCTTGAGTCCCCCACTGCATTGACAAATTGCCCCCCAACAAGCCTTGCTTGGCAATGGTTTGACGACCAATTTCAGTTAATCACGCAGCAAGATATGGTGGCAATAAGTAATACTCAGCAATTATTGGACAAACCAAGCTCATCCCCCAGCTCGGTTAAATGGCTCAGTACTTTGATCAAAACTGTCGAATATCAAGGAGCAATCAAAGTGGAATATGTACAACGTTTGACTCTGCCAAATCAGGCTCAATGAAGACATCAGAGTGACAATTGATTTGTCGATTTCTTATGTAATCAACATACCGAGACACACTGGAAATGACAAACCATGTATAAACCACTTTGTTCTTTATTGATCACTTGTACGCCACTTTTGGCGTTGGCTAGCCAATCACAACCGGCGTCAATTACACTGCATAATCAAAACCAAACCGTGCAAATAGAGCCACAAAATTTTGCTATTGATTGGCAGCAAAATGCCCAGCTAACCATTAACCAAGGCAAGCTAACCGTTAATGGCCAGCCACAGCAAGTCAGCCAACTGCAACAAGATAATCAACATCACGCCTCTTGGCTGCTTGTTCCTAGCCAGTTGAAGGTTGAGGCCAATTTACAACAAACATTGAAGCTGTCGATTACCGCGAGCGCCGAGAGTAAAATCTCTCGTGCTAAACCGTTAACCGTGCAGTGGTTTGAACTGCCTGAGCAGCAAAGCAAAACGCTCATTCTTCCATTTAGTGAAGGAATGCGGGTTCCAACCGATAACCCACAGTGGGTGAACTACCTTATGGCGGAACGTTCTGCCAGCAATACCACGCAAGATCTCAAAATGCCATTTTGGAGTGTAGAAGCTGGCAATGAGCAGTATGTGAGCTACCAACTCAATACCGCCACCAACAACAAACTCAATTTTAATGCCAAGCAAAACAAGTTAGACATGCAAGCCACGCACGCTTTCACTGTGCTCAACAAAGATGAGCCTTTTGAGGTGGAAATCTCCCTTGGCAACTCACCACTAGATGGTGCCAAACGCTACCGTCAGTGGCGAAAAGAGAATGGGCTATCACAAACGCTCGAACAAAAAGCGCAGCAAAACCCAGCCATAAAACAGCTTATCGGCGCAAGCCATGTCTACTTGTTTGGCCAAGACTTAGTGTCCAAACAAGATGTGACTGATTTCTGGGCACTTAAAGAATGGTATTTTAAGCAGCCCCAGTGGGTAGCATCAAACGAAGCGCTCAAAGAGCTTAAGCCACTCGTTAAAGGAAAAGATTTTTTCAACAACTACAACAAGCGGTTGTTGATTGACGAAGTGAACCGCTCGCTCAATGCTTGGATAAAAGAGCAACCTTCAACCCAAGAAGCAGGGATAGCTAGCCAATACCAAGCCGCTCAGGCACGAAAAGCATGGCTCGCAGAGCAGAAACTACCGTTTCTACGTGATGCCAGCACTTGGGGACAGGGGCTATCGACATCCATGATTGACGCACTCAGCTCAGCTGGTTTGCAGCACCTCTGGCTAGGTTTGGATAATTGGATGCCCGCCTTTTACCAGCCACAAGTGGTTGATCAAGCAAAACAGGCTGGCTACTTAGTTGGGGTGTACGACTCCTACAATACCGCCATTGCAAAAGGCATCAACGATGGTTGGCTTACCGCGCAGCTACCGGATGCAATGCGCAAGCAATGTGCGATAGAAAACGCCGACGGCAAAAAACAAAAAGGGTTTCGTGGCAACGGCTTTTATCTCAACCCTGCCTGCCAATTAGGCTTTGTGCAGCAACGCATTGAGGCAATTTTAAAATATGGCCGCTTTAACAGCCTGTTTCTTGATGTGGATGGGACCGGAATGGCCCGTGAAGATTACTCATACCAAGAGGGCCAAGGAATGAAAGAAAGCGCGATGCTGGAGGCATTTAATCAACGCATGCGCTGGATAGCCAATGAACAGAATGTGGTTCTCGGCTCTGAAGATGGTAACAGCCTGACGACACAAGGGCTCTCTTTTGCTCATGGTTTAGAAACGGTAGGATTTGGCTGGACAGATCCTGATATGAAAACTAACCGCCAATCGCCTTACTTTCTTGGAGCATGGTTTCCAACAACGAGCCCAGATTTTTTCTTTAAACCCGCACAAGTCAAAGAGCCGTACAAAACACTGTTATTTGCACCGCAATACCGTATTCCTCTCTATCAGGCCGTGTTCCATGATGAGGTGATCAACAGTCACCACTGGCACAACGACAGCGTGAAGTTTTCCAACGTGCAAGCGGAGCGAGATTTAATCGCCATGCTGTACAACACCCCAGCGATGATTCACCTTAGCCGTGATGAAGCGACGCCTAACGGCGCACGAGTTAACGCATTACGCCTTTATCAGCAAGGGTTTGCACCAATCCATGAAGTCGTGTGGAACCAACCTTTAGTCGATTTTAAATGGCTTGATGAACAAGGGATGGTACAACAAACAACTTTTGGTGATGGCAGTAAAATTACCGCCAATTTCTCTACGCAGCCATATAAAAAAGAGGATAAGGAAATAGTTCCAGCCTTGAGTATTCAAGCTGAACTCAGCAATGGGCAAAACCTCATTTGGGCATCGGATACGCTAAAGACAGAAAAATAGTCTCATCTCTCACTCATTAAAAGATAACTAACTCATTAAAAGATAAATAATAGTGCGACACTTCAAGGAGGAAGTGTCCATTTCTATCATTCAGCAACCATAGCCAGTAGCACAAATACAATATGAACAAACAAAACTAGACGACTGGTCTAATTTAAATTATAGTGCCGTCCATGAATACAAAAACCCATGATACTCGCCAACACATCCTTGAGGTCGGTTACCAACTTGTCGTAACCAAAGGCTTCACCAGCGTAGGCTTGTCTGAATTATTAAAAACCGCTGATGTGCCCAAAGGCTCTTTCTATCACTACTTTAAGTCAAAAGAGCAATTTGGCGAGGCACTGATTACGGACTATTTTCAGCACTATTTAGTACGGATTAATGCCCTTTTTAACCAAGAAGAAGGAAACGCCTATCAACACTTGATGCATTATTGGCAATGTTGGTATGAGCAGAGCAATGGCTTATGTAACGCACAGCGCTGCTTGGTGGTGAAATTAAGCGCTGAAGTTTCAGACTTGTCTGATGCGATGCGCATTGCTTTACTTAAAGGTGCAGATAGCATTATTGAGGCGGTCGGAAA
Source organism: Vibrio sp. V01_P9A10T6 (assembly GCF_963877065.1). Classification (NCBI taxonomy): domain Bacteria; kingdom Pseudomonadati; phylum Pseudomonadota; class Gammaproteobacteria; order Vibrionales; family Vibrionaceae; genus Vibrio; species Vibrio sp. V01_P9A10T6. The sequence goes on along the minus strand of NZ_CAWNTB010000202.1, from coordinate 8,778 downwards.
ATGTATCCAACAAGGGATCGACGACGGCTCCATTCACGTACAACACAGCCAGCAAACCGCAGAATTGCTTTATAACCTTTGGCTCGGCGCAAGTTTGCTCAGTAAACTGCGTCAAGATAACCAAGGGCTTGCACAAGCGCTTACGAGCACCGAACACATTTTGCAAGGCCAGTGCCCTAGTTAAGATTCACCCGCTATTTCGATAGCGGTTTTTTTGAAACCCAAACTAGACGACTGGTCTAATTTGAAATAATAAAGGACTCTCCAATGACAGAACAAACTAACCGCCGCATTGTACTCGCTTCACGCCCTGTCGGTGCACCAACGCCTGCTAACTTTCGCTTAGAACACGCACCTAAACCAACACCTGCCGCTGGTGAAGTGCTGCTGCGTAGTGTTTATCTTTCACTTGACCCCTACATGCGCGGCCGCATGAGTGACGCTAAGTCGTACGCCGATCCTGTCGCGATTGATGATGTCATGGTAGGCGGGACCGTGTGTCAAGTGGAAGTATCAAACCACCCAAAATTTGAGCAAGGTGAGTGGGTACTCGCTTATACCGGATGGCAGGATTACGCTATTTCTAACGGCGAAGGTTTACTCAAACTCGGTAAAAATCCAACCTCACCCTCATACGCACTAGGCATAATGGGAATGCCCGGTTTTACCGCTTATATGGGTTTGCTAGACATTGGCCAACCGAAGCAAGGTGAAACTGTGGTAGTCGCCGCAGCCACTGGCCCCGTAGGGGCAACGGTTGGTCAAATTGCTAAAATCAAAGGCTGCCGCGTGGTCGGCATTGCTGGCGGTGAGGAAAAATGTCGTTACGCTAAAGAAGTATTAGGTTTTGATGAATGTATTGATCACAAAGCTGACGATTTTGCAGAGCAATTGGCTAAAACATGTGCTCAAGGGATTGACGTTTACTACGAAAATGTCGGTGGCAAAGTCTTTGATGCGGTTTTACCTCTGCTTAACACAGCAGCGCGAGTTCCGCTGTGTGGCTTGATTTCTCAATACAATGCAACGTCGCTGCCTGAAGGACCTGATCGTCTCTCTATGCTGATGGGCACCTTGCTTACCAAACGAATCCGCATGCAAGGTTTCATTATTTTTGATGACTACGGCCATCGCTATAACGAATTTGCTACTGATATGACTCAATGGCTAAGCGAAGGGAAAGTGAAATACCGCGAGCAACTGATTGACGGTTTAGAAAACGCACCACAAGCCTTTATTGGTCTATTGGAAGGCAAAAACTTTGGCAAACTGGTTATCCAAATCAACCAACCACTTTAACAAGGACCACATAATGATCAAACTTCACCATCTAAATAAATCACGCTCTAAGCGCATAATCTGGTTACTTGAAGAATTAGGGGTTGAGTATCAAGTGGTTCCATATCAACGTGATAGTGTGACCTTTCTGGCACCGCCCGAGCTAAAAAGCGTGCATCCGTTAGGTAAGTCACCTGTGATTGAAGATAATGGCTTGGTGATTGCTGAATCTGGCGCCATTACCGATTACTTGATAGAAAAATACGGCCAACACTTTGCGCCTCAGCGTGGCAGCGTGGAATATGTGCAATACCAGCAATGGCTCCACTTTGCGGAATGCTCTGCCATATTGCCGCTGCTATTAAAAATGTTTGTTGCCAAAGATGGCTGCCAAACCAATTTCCTTGGTGGCTATGCAGAAAGCGAAACGGCCAAAGTGATGAGTTATTTTGATCAGTGTTTAGCGGGTAAACGCTACTTAGTGGCCGACCAACTCACTGGCGCTGATTTCATGATGTCATTCATTGCTGAAATATTGCTGACCAACGGAGCGATTACTCACTTCCCGAATATTGAACGTTACTTAGAGCAGCTCGCCACTCACCCTGCTTATCTAAAATCGAACCAAATCGAAGCGCAATACGCCTAACCTTAGGTTCCTGATGACGCCACTTCGACGATAACGAAGTGGCGTTTTTATTTCCATTATGGAAATGACTACTTGATGTATTATCAATAGTGAAAAGTAACCAAGCACATTAGGATTAAACCACAATAATATAAGGGTTTAATTCATGAGCCATTCACTCGATACACAGCAACGCTTCCACGCCATCGTCACTGACGCACACCTCTCGCCCAAACAAAAGTCACACTTCCTTGCGCTAGAGGCCGAAGCAAGCTTGCCCTATCTGAAACTCTCTCCTGAGTTGGCTCGAGCAATGGAACAAGGCATTATCTGCGATATGTTTGAAGGCCATGCCCCTTTTAAACCACGTTACGTGTTGCCTGACTACGCAAAATTTTTAGCACAAGGCAGTGAGTATTTAGAGCTTTCGCCTGCCAGTAATTTTGATGAAGCACTCAATATGCTGACCATTTTGTACCATCACGTGCCTTCAGTGACCTCTATTCCTGTCTATTTAGGGCAATTGGATAGCGTGTTATTGCCCTATGTGGGCGAACTGAGCGAAGCGTCGATTTATCAGAAATTGAAGCTGTTTTGGATCATGCTTGATCGCACTCTGCCCGATGCTTTCATGCACGCCAACATCGGCCCGAGCGACAATATTATTTGTCGTACTATTCTACATATCGATGCTGAACTGAAACAGATCGCTCCCAACCTTACCTTCATGTATGACCCTTCCATCACTCCTGAGGATTTACTGCGCCAAGCGACCGATAATATCTGTCAATGCAGTAAACCGCACATCGCCAACTATCCGATTCATACCACCGCCTATGGCGAGCAAGGTTTTGGTATTGTCAGTTGCTACAACTCACTTCCTTTAGCGGGAGGCTGCAATACTTTAGTCAGAATGAATTTAAAAGAGGCCGCGAAAAAAGCCAGTGACCGCCAAACATTTTTAGATCAGATTCTACCCACTTACAGCCAATATATGATTGAGCTGATGGATGTTCGAGCTGCTCATCTGCACCAACAATCTCATTTTTTTGAAGGTTTTCTGACTCAAGAAGGGTTGATTGAAGAATCTCGTTTCGCACCGATGTTTGGCATTTATGGCATGGCTGAAGCCGTTAATCTATTACTGGAAAAGGAGCAGAGTAACGCTCGTTATGGCCATGATGATATCGCCAACCAATTAGGCATCGCCATTTCCGCCAAGCTGGCCGACATTGTACAAAACTCACCAGTCAAATATGGCTTCAACGGCCGTGCTTTGCTGCACGCACAAGGTGGTATCAGCCTTGATCTTGATGTCACTCCGGGCGTGCGCATCCCTTATGGTACCGAACCCAACCCGATTGAATATGTGCAAGCAACGGCTGGACATCATCAATATTATACCTCTGGTATCAGCGATATTTTAACTCTGGATGAAACCATAAAGGCCAACCCAGAGGCGATGTTCAACCTATGTAAAGGAGCCCTCCACTCGGGCTATCGCGAATTTACGGCCAACGTGGCTTCGAACGATTTAGTTCGCATTACGGGTTACATGGTGAAATTGTCTGAAATAGCGCAATTTGAGCAGCGCGGCTCACGCACCAACACCACGTTTCTTGGGGCAGAAGCGGCCAAAAACACGGCCGTGCTCAAGCGAAAAGCACGCGTGATTAGCCATGAAATGCAATCGGCTTATCAACCAAACTCTGTCAACTAATGGTGAGTGGAAAACAGCCGCTCCGAGCAAAAGTCAGCCGAGTGCTGACTTTCTCCTGCGTTGATGGCCCGGGCAACCGACTGGTCATTTTTATGCAAGGTTGCAACTTCAATTGCTTGTCTTGCCATAACCCACATACGATTCGTCACTGTCACCATTGCGGTGATTGTGTGCCAACCTGCCCATCGCAAGCACTGCGCCTCAATGCTGACCAGCAAGTCGAATGGCTAGCGGAGAAATGCACTCACTGCGATCGCTGCATTGAGCACTGCATACACCAATCAACCCCCAAAATTCATCACTACAGTGTTGAACAACTCGTGGAACTTATCCGCCGAAATCATTATTTCTTAGCCGGTATTACCATTTCAGGGGGTGAAGCAACCCTACAACTTCCGTTTATCATCGCTCTTTTCAAGGCCATCAAACACGATGAAGAATTGAAACATCTCAGCTGTTTTATTGATAGTAATGGCTCACTATCAGAATCGGGATGGGACAAAATCTCGCCCTATTTGGATGGCGCGATGATCGATTTAAAAGCTTGGCAAGAGGAAACGCATCGGTGGCTAACCGGACGCAGTAACCATAGAGTGATACGCACTATTTTCCACCTCGCTACACTGAATAAACTGCACGAAGTGCGACTGCTGCATATACCGGACAAAAGTGATTTAGAGACTGAAATTACCGAAGTGGCGCATCTGATTAACCAGTTGCCTGCGAACGTCAGCATTCGGCTAAGCGCCTTCCAACATCACGGTGTGCTCGGCAAGGCCTTAACTTGGCAGCCATGCAGTGAAGGTGCAATGCTGCAGTTTCATCGAAAACTGGCCGCTCAAGTACAGCGAACTGTTTACCTGCCGGCACGCTACGCCTAGCGTCGAAAACCACCATGCCCATAGGCTACCTATATTAGATTAATAACCCGTACCATTTTGCCTAATGCATAACGCTCACCTATGCTTATCCAAACAGGCACTAACCGTTTAGCAAAAGGCCGAGCACTCGCTCTCATCACAGAAAAAGGAAAGCATCATGATTGAATGGGATTTCTTACATCTTTTCGATACTCAAGAGCTCTTTATCTTTTATTAACGAGAACCAATATTATTAACGAGAGCCAACCTCATTTTAAATAGCAGCCGCAATTTCACCTTCAATATCCTTTTGCGGCTCTTTTTGTACTGGCGGAACTTGCCCTTCTTCTACAGCGTGTTGGTAACATCCACTTAGCTTAATGGCTAAATACATGTCCGCACGAATCACCACGCCGCCATCACCCGTTGAAATTCCAGCGATCTCACACCATTTTCTCAAACTGCGTTTACGCCCCGCTAGCACTAAACGAATGCCTCGCTTTTTCAGAATGCTTTGCACGTCCGATAACATCGCCATGACGCTTAAATCTAAATGGGTAAAACTCGACACCGCATCAATAATCACACACCCCACACTCATGCCCGCCGATTCAGTGTGAAATAAAATACGACGTTTAAAGTAAGGCGCATTGAAATAAGTCAGCGGAGAGTTGAAACGATAAATCACCAAACCCGGTATTGGTTTCGCCTTCGCTGACGTATCAATCGTGCGAATCGTTCCTTTATCATCCAAACCCAATGTTTGATCACTTGGCCGCATCACGGTGCGTAAGAACTGGAACAGACCCAGTAATACCGCAAGAGTGATGCCGGGGATAACGCCAATAACCAATACAGCGATGAAGGTTAAGCTTGCCAAATAAAAGGCGTCTTTATCACGCTTGTGTAAACTCCAAATCCCTTTCAGATCCAACAACGAGATAGACGCGATAATCAACACCACCCCCAATGCAGCAATCGGAATGTATTGTAGTGGCTGATACGCCACAATCGCGACAAATCCAATCACAATCGCTGCAATAATCGAAACTAATTGCGATTTTCCACCATTAGCGTCATTCACCGCCGTACGTGAATCCGCCCCACTGATGGCAAAACCTTGTGAAAATGCAGAAGCAATATTAGCTAAGCCAAGCGCGCGAAACTCTTTGTCGGCGTCAATATCGTAACCATTTTTTGCCGCAAAACTGCGCGCAGTGAGCATCATACTGACAAAGCTCACCATCGCTAAGTTCAAAGCGGGCATGACTAATTCACGGCTCACCCCTAGATCAAATAGAGGGGTTTGGAATATCGGTAACCCACCTTGGATTAAACCAACGACTTTAACGCCAAGATGTTCAGCGCCAAAAAACCACACCCAAAATGCAGCAGCGATGATAGCCAACATCGCAGCTGGCCAATTGGGCCTGACACGCTTACACAGAAAATAAACCACCACTGTCAGCGCACTTATCAATAAGGTTTGCCAATGCAAATCAATCAGCAAGGATGGCGCTTCCACGATACGCTCTAGTAGATATTGCTGCTCATATTTCAGCCCAAATACTTTAGCAAATTGACCCACGATAATGGTCAGAGCAACACCGTTTAACAACCCAAGTAAAATAGGGCGAGAGAGAAAATCGGCTAAAATACCGAGTTTGAAACGACTGGCCAGCAAACACCATACACCAGTCATTGCCGTCATTGTCATGACCAACTGCCAGTGTTTGAGAGGATCGCCCATCGCCAGCGGTGTCACTACCGCCGCAATCACTGCGCAAGTTGCCGCGTCTGGGCCTAAGATCAACTGTCTAGACGTGCCAAAAATCGCGTAAACCAACATCGGCAATACGCAGGAATATAAGCCGACAATCGCACTTACTCCAGTGAGCTGCGCGTACGCTATCGCGACAGGCAGTGCAACCGCAACCACAGAAAGCGCCGCACGCACGTCATCCATCAACCAGCGAGTTTCATAGTCTTTCAGTTGGTGTAAACCCGGCATCCACTGTTGTACAAATGCACTATTCAAATTGCTTCCCCCCTCTTCTCGCAACAAGGTTTTCACATTAAGCATAACTCATTGCTAACAAACTAGCGCTTATAATTGGCTGATTTTATTGAAGTATGAGAAAAAGAAAAAGTGCAGGAAAAAGATCGCCTCCATAGGTCGACTTATGTGAAAATAGCCCACTCCATTTCACTCGCCTAAAGTTGTACTTATGAAATTTCAAGCTGCCATTTTTGATATGGATGGACTGTTACTCGACACGGAACGTGTCTGCCTTACGATATTCGAACAAGCTTGCCACGCAGTTGGCGTCCCATTTTTAAAAGAGGTTTATCTCTCGGCTATTGGTCGCAATGCGGCAGGCATTGAACAAGCACTGCGCGCAGGCTACGGGCCAGAATTAGACTATCCGGTATTACATACGGAGTGGCGTAAACGTTACGATGCCGTGGTGAAACACCAGGCGATCCCAGTGAAAGAAGGAGTTATCGAGTTATTACAATGGTTAAAAGCCAATCGTGTTCCTACTGCCGTCGCAACATCAACCCAAAAAGACGTGGCACAAATTAAGCTGCGCCTTTCAGGCCTTGAGCAATACTTTGACTCGTTCACAACCGGTTGTGAAGTGACACATGGCAAACCCGATCCTGAGATTTATCTACTCGCTGCGCAACGTCTTGGCGCTGAACCGACCCAATGTTTAGCCTTTGAAGATTCTAATAACGGCGTGCGATCCGCCGTGAGTGCGAATATGATCACCTACCAAATTCCTGATCTCGTCGAACCCAGTGAAGAAGTTTTGGCGCTTGGACACCAAGTGGTCCCCTCACTACATCACGTTTTAACGGCCCTGAAAAACAGTAATTGAGCGGTTTTTCATGCGTCGGCTGATTTTGATTACCACAGCCAGGCAGCGTGGTATTGCAATTACAGGTAGCTAACAAGTAAAAAGGGGATATCGTTGATACCCCCTTCTTTAGTCAATAATAAAGATTCGTTAATGTTTAGGTGGCGTACCTTCACAATTAGAAACCACCGCGTCAATTTGTATTAACGCATCCATAGGCAGCTCTGAAACACCAATCACGGTTCTCGCAGGTAGCTCATGGTTAAAGAAGGTTGTGTAAACTTCATTGACAATATTAATGTCATCCATGTTTTTTATTTGAATATTGACTTTAACAATATCATCCATAACATGCTCAACACTTTCTACAATATTCTTTATATTTTCTAAACACTGCTTAACTTGTTCTTTTATTCCACCAGCAACAACTTCATTATTTTTTGGAGATAAAGGTAACTGACCTGAAATATGATTATAATGAGAAAAAGCAACAGAGTGGGAATAGTCGACTTCAGGTGCATTCACGGTATTATTTGCTTCAATCACAAGTAAGCGAGCATCTTCAGGAAGCTGTGGCGGTGTACCATCACCATGTGACACAACAACATCAAATTGCACCAATGCATTCATAGGCAAGTCAGCAACACTAACTAGGCTTCGCGCAGGCACATAACTTGGGAAAAATTGTCCACAGACTTCATTGATGGCTTCTGCATCAGATATATTTTTAATAAATATCGTTGTTTTAACGATATCAGCCATCGTATGACCAATACTTTCTAAGATAGCATTAATATTATTCAAACACTGTTGACTCTGTTCTTTAATACCACCTTGTACTATTTCTCCCGTTTTAGGTTCAATCGGCAATTGAGCCGAGAGGTTATTATAATGAGAGAAGGCCGCGGTTTGAGAGTATAGACCTTGAGGTGCATGCTCAGTATTCCTTGAGACTTTGATGAGCTCACAAGGCGCTTGTGGAGCAGTGCCTTCACCGTTTGAAATAAGAGCATCAATTTGCACTAAAGCATCACTGGCAGGTAAAGCCGTAACCGCCGCTATGGTCACTGTAGGAAGCGGCCCCTGAAAAAAAGTGGGGTATACTTTTTTGATGGCATCAATATCTGAAATATTCTTTACAAAAATATTCATTTTGACCACATCATCCATAACGTGACCAATACTTTCTACGATAGACTGTATATTATTCAGACATTGCTTCGTTTGGTCATTTATACAACCAATAACAATTTCACCTGTTTTAGGATCTATCGGTAGTTGTGCTGAAATATTATTATAATGAGAAAAAGCGACAGTTTGTGTAGAGACGGCACATATAGGTGCATTTTCTGTGTTTCTTGAAACCTTTACAATATCGGCAGCCATATCGAAATTTATCCTATTATTAGTAGAAATACGAATTTATAT
>NZ_CAWNTB010000201.1:0-16282 GCF_963877065.1 Vibrio sp. V01_P9A10T6 | reverse complement strand
TTGATAAATATCAAAAAAAATTGAGAGCAAGTCTTAAATTTGCCTAATTTGTGTGTAGTTACATGCATTTATCCTAATGAAACGTGCTGCGAAGATAGCTTCATTTGCTGAACAAGATTTATCTGAAGCAAGCGCATTACTGAGAATTCCTTCAGTGTGAGATTTCACACTGAATCATGTTTATTTCTTTTTGAGGATTATTGTTGTGACACGAATTATCGTAGTCGGTGGTGGCGCGGGTGGTTTAGAGCTCGCGACTAAACTTGGTCGCACTCTTGGCCGTAAAAATCGCGCAGAAATCACATTAGTGGATCGTAAAGCAAGCCACTTATGGAAACCGTTATTGCATGAAGTGGCAACGGGTTCATTAGATGAAGGAGTGGATGCGCTAAGCTATCGCGCTCACGCAAAAAATCATCGTTTTGATTTCCAAATGGGTAGTCTTGCTGACATCGATCGTGAACGCAAAGTGATTGTTCTTAGTGAATTGCAAGATGAGCATGGTGAATTGTTAATGCCAAGTCGTGAGCTTGAATATGACATTTTGGTGCTGGCAATCGGTTCAACGTCTAACGACTTCAATACTCCAGGAGTTCGTGAGCATTGTATCTTCCTTGATAGCCCTGAACAGGCAAATCGTTTTCGTACTGAAATGAATAATGAGTTTCTAAAACTTCATGCGAAAAATGGTAACGGTACAGTTGATATTGCGATTGTTGGCGCAGGTGCAACGGGTGTTGAATTATCTGCAGAGCTACATAATGCAGTAAAAGAGCTGCGGACTTATGGTTTTGGCGATCTTGATTCAAGCAAACTGAATGTCAACCTTGTGGAAGCGGGTGAGCGTATTCTACCCGCTCTTCCACCTCGCATTTCTAGTGCTGCGCACAGCGAATTAACGAAATTAGGTGTCAACGTTCGTACTGCGACTATGGTCACGCGAGCAGATAAGGATGGCCTAACAACTAAAGATGGCGAAAAGATTCCCGCTCAGATCATGGTGTGGGCTGCTGGCATCAAAGCACCGGATTTTATGAAAGAGATTGCTGGTTTGGAAACAAACCGCATTAATCAGTTAGTGGTAAAAAACACCTTACAAACCACAAGAGATGACGATATTTTTGTGATCGGTGATTTAGCACAATGTACACAAGCCGATGGTTCATTTGTGCCACCTCGTGCACAAGCAGCGCACCAAATGGCAAGCCAAGCGTTCAAGAATATTGTTGCTAAGCTTAACGGGCGTGAGCTCAAACCGTATGTTTATAAAGATCACGGTTCGTTGGTTTCATTAAGTCGTTTTTCTACCGTTGGTAGCTTAATGGGTAATTTAACCAAAGGCTCGATGATGGTTGAAGGTCGTATTGCGCGAGTAGTGTACATTTCTTTGTATCGCATGCACCAAATGGCGCTGCACGGTATGTTCAAAACAGGGTTGATGATGTTAGTTGGCCGTATTAATCGTGTGTTGCGTCCAAACTTAAAGCTTCACTAATATTCCCAGCGTACTGGCCATAAAAAAGCCTCGCCTTTGTTAAAAGGCGAGGCTTTTTTTGTCATCCCACCACCACCGCCTTGGGCGATAGTGGTGGTTATATCAAATTCAAGTTATTTAATGGTACTTGAGCGATAAGTGTTATGTGTTAGCCAACTAGGCTGAGCATTGGTTGGTACTGAGCCATCTTGGTTAATGTTTGAGAAATGGAACGAATGTTGGTTCCAAATTCTCGTTGCATTTTTCCATGGTTTATCAGCATCGGCTGATTCATAAACGTAGACGCCGTGGTTGATTGCGCTTTCTTTTGCATAATCATTTGCGACCACAATAAGCGATGCATTGTTGTTGCCTTCGAGATCCGCCACAACAGGATATTCCCACAAGGTGTTCGACGAGTTAGCAATCGTTGCTAATACTGCTCCCGTGCGCCCATCAAGAATACGGACTCTCAGAAGATCTTGTACGATAACTTCATCAATGCCATCACCAGTGAAATCGTAAGCCGAGACACCAATTTTACCGCTGTTATAGTCATCATTTGCTACAGACCAAACTTTGCTACCTTGTGCATTATACATATCAACAGCATGATAACCTGCATAGACAATACCAGTGTTCAGGTAACTATCATTAATGCTTTCCCCAACAACAAACTGAACTGCATTAACGTGTTTTTTGAAGGTAAAGATAGGTTTTGGTTTGCTCCAAACATTTAAGCCTACCAATTGGGTATTGCTTGGGACTGTGTATCGTTCAGTGGTTGCTTTGCTCTTCATGACGGGAACAGCATAAGGAATCGTTTTAGTTTTCCAAACAGGAGCTAGGTAAGAAACTGTTTTGGTATGCCAGCCAAAGAACCAGTAAGAAACTTGTTTTGTTCTCCACTCCAATCCAAGATATGGAACTTCTTTGGTTCGCCACTCTAATGCCGGGTATTTAAAGGCTGAATCTTTTGAACCTAACGTTATTTTCGAACCATCATTGAGAGTGAATTCCATCTCGAGTACGCCATATGTCCACCACGTTTTATATTTGCCGTAGGTTACATCGACAGAGCGGACTTTGCTTGCATCAATAGTATGCAGTGAACCGCCTTGACCACCCACCATATTACTTGCTGTTGATCCAATAGCGTCAATCAGATCTCCTGAGCGGATTTTAAGTTGGTTGTTATCTGCTATTTTAACTGGATGGCTGTGATGTAAATGGGTATATCCATAAACAGGGGACTTAGCTATTTCATTGGTAGAGTTAGTTGCTGTATTACCAAGGAAGTTAGAGATAGCTTGTACACCACCGCCTGGGTTTTCAAGGTTATTAACCTCCCATTTTACTGAGCCGTCATGCTCTAATACGGCAAAGCTACTATTTTGTGCAGAGCCTTTCGAGGCCGGAACTGATACCACAATTTCTGGTTTATTGTCGCTATCTAAGTTGGCAACGGAAGAAAACCAAACCGTATCATTCGCTTGATATTGCCAAGTAAATGAGCCATCGCTTTTATAAAGAGCGCCGTTTGAAAATACTTCTTGGATACCATCGCCATCCGCATCAAAGCTGATCGGTGATGGAGCCCACTCTAAACTAAATAGCAAACCAGTATCGTAATTATAAACACCATCGGCAGAGAGAATATCAATTGAACCATCATTGTTTAAATCAGATAGTGAAATTGCGCCAACCGAGCGCCATCCTGAAGCACTCTTCAGTATTTGTTTTTTTATCTGGCCTTCATTATCTAATATATTGATGTAAGGGCTGATTGTACTCGTTGTCACAATTTCAACTACACCATTACCATCAAGATCTGCAACAGCAGGAGAGTAGCGAGCATCGGCTATAATGCCACCATTATTATATGACCAAAGCTCAGAACCATCGATGCCGCTTAATGCTCTAACTAGCCCACCTTGTGTATATTTGTTATTTTCAAACGTCACAACAATGATATCAGCGATATCATTCTCGTCGATTTTTCCATCACCATTATCATCATTTAACTGAGCAACGATAGGTGCCGCCATAACTTGGTTAGACTCAGGTTTAAATGAACTGCCTTGCCAAGACCATTTTAATTGGGTGTTTATCTCACTAGGGCTTGATGCGATTGCAATGTTACTTGCTGTGATACTGCCTATTGACAGTAGCCCGACCGCACATAACGAAAATTTAGAAGTCATTAGGTAACATCTCTCTCAGTATGTTTGTGTAAATTCCGATTTAAATTGATGTTGTTAACCTGTGCTCTACTTCAACGATAGGTATTACGGTAAATGAGTCGAACATGGCACAACACGAGATGGGGAGATTATCAAGACTTAATAAGAGGGATTCAATCTTACATGGCTCTCATAAATGAGAGGTCTTAAAAATGAAACACTCACTAATGAAATACATTGTCAGTTTAACTTTTAGAAGATCACGTACCCAAACCATTGGAACGGTCTGTAGGTGGGTTGTGTTATTGGTTTTAATAAGAATAGTTAACAACAGAATAGCTCTAACCGGTAAGGATATTAAATCAGTGAGCTAAACTGTATGAGAGATGAATAAAAGAAAAAACGCCCAGGCAGGGCGCTTTGTTAGGCTTTATTCTGCAACGCGGCGAACTTGAATGATCATTCCCATTAATGGATGGTCTAGATAGTGGGTTTCGTTGCTGCGCATACGGCGTTTTTGGTCCATCCGATAGCTCTTTAAAAACTCTTCCTTTTCCACTGTTGGGGAGATGGCTTCTAGGTTTCCAAGTTGAACCTCGGCATTTTGCTCTTCAGGTGTAATGTCTAACTCCAATGGTTTACTTTGGAGCACGATTTCTCGCACACTCGGGGCTTTAAGGTCGAGCGTGGTTTCAGCATAAAGATAGTGCTGCACATAGATTTGTAATTTACCGTCGAGTTCGTAAAGGGGACTCGCGATATTTTGTTCTAGCACACCGTTTACTGGCGATTCTTCTAGTACGGCTACTTTTTCACTGCCGTCAGTATTGAATTTAGCGGAGTAATCTTTACCCGCTTGAATATGGAAAATCGGTGCGGAAGCTCTGCCTTGATCGCCTTGACGCCAAGCCGTATGCAATAGCACTTCAAAGCCGGCGTGGTTTTTCAGTTTTTGTGCTTGATCGTTAAGTTGGTAGTCGGAAAAAGGCAGCATTTTCACGCCTTTTTCTTGGCGATAGTTTAAGTCACTAAAACTACCCGCGCGTTGAATATTGATTTCAGGCAATGAGTTAGGCCACGACTCACTGACCTTCTCTGCGTCAATTGCACGCTTAAAAATGATCACTTCTATGTCAAATTGCCGTTGTGCCAGACTTGGCATCGAAATAAGCAAAAGTAGGAGTGGGATCAGTTTTTTCATTATGGCTCCATCATTTTTTGTGCGTAATTTATGCTCTAGGCATCAGGTTTTGTTGGAATTCGCTGAGCATACTCGACACAAATTGAATTCGTTCACGTCTATCAGCTAATGGTACAGCAAACTTAAACTTAGTTGGCCCTTCCATTGCAAATTTTTTCGGTTGTGATTGCAGAAGTCTAACCAAAAAGACGGGATTAATGTCAGCATCTGGATAGAACTCAATGTAGCCGCCTTTTTCATGCGCTTCGATTTTCTTCACTTTTATACGTGCAGCATCAATTTTGACTTCAGCAACGCCGAGTAAGTTATTTGCAGCATCAGGTAATTTACCAAAGCGATCAATCAACTCGACTTTGAGCTCGGCGAGCTCATCTCGGCTAGCGACACTCGCTATCTGTTTATACATGGAGAGGCGAGTATTTACATCAGGAATGTAATCATCGGGTAATAGCGCAGGCAAACGCATTTCTACGTCGGTTTGTTCACGAAGCAAATCGTCAAGAGAAGGTTCTCTGCCATTTTTTAATGCTTCAACCGCTTGCTCTAGCATCTCCATATAGAGAGTAAAACCAATCGATTGGATCTGACCGCTCTGTTCATCGCCCAATAATTCACCCGCTCCACGGATTTCTAAATCGTGCGTTGCTAGAGTAAAACCAGCCCCAAGATCTTCAAGAGATGCAATCGCTTCTAAACGTTTCACGGCATCTTTAGTGATGGCTTTAGGATGTGGAGTGAGTAAGTAAGCATAAGCTTGATGGTGAGAACGTCCTACTCGGCCACGAAGTTGGTGTAGTTGCGCTAAGCCAAGGTTATCTGCTCGGTCCATAATGATGGTGTTCGCGGTCGGGACATCAATCCCTGTCTCGATGATGGTTGTGCAAACCAATACATTGAATCGTTGGTGATAAAAGTCGTTCATCACTTTTTCCAGCTCACGTTCACGCATTTGTCCATGGGCGACGGTAATACGAGCTTCAGGGACCAGCTTTTCTAAATCGGCGGCCACTTTGTCGATAGTTTCTACTTGGTTATGTAGAAAATAAACCTGTCCACCGCGCATGATTTCACGTAATACAGCCTCTCGAATCGTATTGTCATCATGTTGGCGTACAAAGGTTTTGATGGCTAAGCGTCGTGCGGGTGGTGTGGCGATAATCGATAGATCGCGCATTCCGCTCATCGCCATGTTTAACGTGCGCGGAATCGGCGTTGCCGTTAGCGTGAGAATATCCACATCAGCACGCATCGCTTTCACTTTTTCTTTTTGGCGAACACCAAAACGGTGTTCTTCATCAACGATCAAAAGACCAAGATCGCTAAATTTTAGCTCGCTGGAAAGCAGTTTATGCGTGCCAACCAAAATGTCGACTTTGCCGTCGGCGACATCTTGTAGAATCTGCTTTTGCTCTTTTGCTGATTTGAAGCGTGATAAAACTTCGACACGGATCGGCAGGTTAGCGAATCGGTCTCGAAAGTTCTCAAAATGCTGCTGTGCGAGTAAGGTTGTCGGCACTAATACGGCCACTTGTTTATTGTTGTCGGTGCAAACAAAGGCGGCGCGCATGGCGACTTCTGTTTTGCCAAATCCAACGTCACCACACACTAATCGGTCCATCGCTTTTTTCTGACACATGTCCGATAGCACGGCGTTGATAGCTGTATTTTGATCATCGGTTTCTTCAAATGGGAAACCTGCTTTAAAGGTCGCGTATTGGCCACGATCCAGAGCGAACTTATAGCCTGGTTTGAGCTCTCGCTTGGCGTAAACATCCAGCAGCTCTGCAGCGACATCGCGGACTTTTTCGGCCGCTTTTCGTCGTGCCTTGGTCCATGCTTCACCCCCGAGCTTATGCAATGGTGCGCTTTCTTCCGCGCCGCCAGAGTAACGACTAATGAGATTCAATGAAGCGACAGGGACATAAAGTTTGGCTTCGTTTTGATACTCAAGGGTGACGTATTCGGTCATCATGCCACCCGCTTCAAGCGTCTGTAACCCGAGATAACGGCCGATACCATGATCAATATGAACAACGGGTTGCCCTGGTTTGAGTTCAGCTAAGTTACGAATGACAGCGTCACTATTGGTGACTTTACGGTCTTTCTTACGGCGAAGAATGACACGGTCACCGAGTAAATCACTTTCGCAGATGAACGCTAAGTTGGCATTGTTATCAATAAAGCCGTGCTCAGATGCCCCTAATACGAGACATTGTTTTTCTTTTGCTTGGCACGCTTGCTGGAAGGTTTCTTTTTCGATAGGGCGCAGTTTTACGCGTTGCAATAGCTCTAGTAATGCTTCGCGACGGCCTTCTGATTCGACGGAAAAAATGATTTTCCCAGTGAAACTCTCACTAAATTGCCGGATGGCGGCTAAAGGCTCTTTATTTTGATGCATGACCGCCAAGTCGGGTAATGCACTGACCGTTAAATTGATCCGCCCTTGCTTTTCTGAAATCGGTTCCACATTGAGTTGTATCTGAGCCACGTTTTTGAAAAGACTGAAAAGCTCATCTTTTTTAAGCCACAATTCATGAGGTGGCAGCAACGGGCGAAGAGGGTCAACTTTACGCTGCTGGTAACGATATTCGACGTCGGTTAAAAACTGGTCAATCGCTGTTTCGATATTTCCTACGACAATTAGTTGGCTTTCTGGCGCGATATAATCGAACAAGGTTTCGGTGTGTTCAAAAAATAGCGGTTGCCAGTATTCAATACCGGCTGGCCAAATCCCCTTTGAGACTTGCATATAGACAGATTCTGGTTCACGACGCGCTTCAAATCGTTGACGCCAGCGGGTGCGAAAATCTTCAATTGCACTTTCTGTGGTGGGAAATTCATGAGCAGGTAGCAAGCGTATCTCACTGATCTCTTCAATTGAGCGTTGATTCTCAGGATCGAAGGTGCGTATGGTGTCGATTTCATCATCAAAAAAATCAATGCGATAAGGATCGCTGCTGCCCATTGGAAATAAATCAAGAATCGAACCTCGGCTGGCGTACTCGCCTGGGCCAAACACTTGATCAACATGACGATAGCCCGATTTTTCCAGCTGAAGACGCAGTTTATCTAAGGAAAACTGATCGCCAGTTTTAACCATCAGGGTATGCTGTAGCAGAAATTCTCGCGGCGTCTGACGCTGCAATATGGTGCTCACAGGCACAATGGTAATGCCTGTTTTCAAGCTCGGTAATTGATACAGGCGCGCGATGCGATCAGAAATGATCTCTTGATGAGGCGAAAAACTATCATAAGGCAAAGTTTCCCAATCAGGAAACAGCGCCACTTCGGCGTCACTAAACTGCTCAATTTCGTGCTGCAGCTTTAAGGCGGTTTGAGGATCAGGTACAGCCAGTAAAGTGTGGCTATTATGCTGGTTGGCCAGCTCTGCAATTGCCAATGCAAGGCTTGCACCACGTAGGTTACCAATGTGTTTTTTGTCGCCCGCGCCAGCAGGTTTAATCAGAGTCAGTAAAGAGTGTGTAGTCATGAGAACGCTTATGGTTTATTTCGGTCTAAAGAGCGTTGACGCAGCAATTTTTGCTGCTGGTACAGTGCGGCTTTAATCAAGAGATCTTGGTCAGTATCTCGCAGTAAATCGTATTTCATCGTGATGAGATAGTGTTGCTCGTTCGCTTGGCAATCAATCACCGAACTATAGCAATAAATAGCGGCTGCAGGGTGGTCCAAAAACAGTTTACAGCGGGCTTGGGTACCAATTTCTAGTGCGTTTGGATAACGAAGTGAGAAGCGACTGGCACCAAATGTGCTGGTGATGAAGCGTGAATGTGGCTCATCTTGCTGTGATAACATAAAGGTCAGCAACAAATTCAATTTCGAATTTTGAGTATCAAGTAACTGAACGACGTGCTTGAAATCACTATTTTTCAGTTCTAGTCGTGCACTTTCGGTGAGTGCATCCAACTGGCTAAACTCACTGGCCACAATAAATGGGGCAGGAATCTCTGCTTCAAATATTGACTGGGAAGGTAGCATAAATGTGCTGTCTAAAAGTTCAATATTGGTTGTCAGTCCATAGTGAACCGTAAAAAATTCTTGCTCGGTCATAAAGGCATCCTTCTCATCGCTTTGTTGATTATCGTCATACCGGCGAACTAATCAAGGTATGTCCTTGTTATCGAGTCTATTTAACCGATTTTTGGCAAATTAAAGCTACAACCTTCCACCGTTTCTCGTTACAGTACTGAGCATCACTTTTAGGCGGTTTTTCTTATGTTTCATCCTATTTCGGCGTTCATTGGCTTGCGTTATTTACGTGGGCGATCCGGTGATAGATTCAGTCGATTTGTCTCTTATATGTCTACGGCGGGGATAACCATTGGCGTGATGTCACTGGTGACGGTGCTTTCGGTCATGAATGGTTTTGAATCCCAGCTCAAAAATAGAATTTTAGGTGTGTTGCCTCAGGCTGTAGTTTCGCAAAACGGCGATCGCACTTTGCTCACGCAAGATGTGCCTCAATTCATTAGTCAACTCTCTAGCGCCAGAGCGGCTGAACCGATTGTACGCAGTGAAGCGGTTGTTCAAAGCTCATCGCAACTGGCCGCAGGTTTGTTGATGGGAATTGAACCGAATCAAAATGATCCGATTGCGGCGCACTTGATTGCGGGTCAAGTGAGTGCGCTCAAGCCGGGCGAATATCAACTCTTCCTTGGCCATTCATTGGCGCGGGCGCTCAACGTGACAATTGGCGATAAAGTGCGTTTGATGGTCACTTCAGCTAGCCAATTTACCCCCTTAGGTCGTATTCCTGCGCAGCGTAATTTTACAGTCGCAGGCATCTTCAATACGGGGTCTGATGTGGATGGACAGCTGATGCTGACGCACATCAAAGATGCAGCGCGATTGCTTCGTTTACCATCAAATACTGTGTCGGGATGGCGGCTCTTTTTTGACGATCCTTTTGTGGTCGCAGACCTAGCTAGCGCACCTTTGCCTGAGGGGTGGCAATGGAGTGACTGGCGAGATCAGCGTGGCGAGTTGTTCCAAGCTGTTCGCATGGAAAAAAATATGATGGGTTTGATGCTTGGGTTGATTGTTGGCGTGGCGGCTTTCAATATCATTTCCGCGTTGATCATGGTGGTGATGGAAAAACAAGCTGAGGTCGCGATTTTGAAAACGCAAGGCATGACAGATCAACAAGTACTGGCCATTTTTATGGTTCAAGGCGCGAGTAGTGGAGTGATTGGTTCGCTTGTCGGTGGTGTGTTAGGCGTATTGCTTGCCAATAACCTCAATGGATTATTAGAAAGCATGGGTGTAGCGCTGTTCTCTGTGGGGGGAACGCTGCCTGTAGTGGTTAACCCCATGCAAATTATGTTGGTGGTGATAGCAGCCATCACGCTCAGCTTATTCGCGACACTGTTTCCTTCCTACCGCGCGTCATCCGTAAAACCTGCCGAGGCTTTAAGATATGAATAACCTTTTACAATGCCATAACGTATGCAAAACCTACCAAGAAGGGGAGCTACGGACTCAAGTGCTAAAAGGCGTCAGTTTTGGCATTCAAGCAGGGGAGTTAGTCTCAATTATTGGGACTTCTGGATCTGGGAAAAGTACGTTATTACACATTCTGGGTGCACTAGATGAGGCAACCGAAGGTTCAGTGTCGTTTTTAGGTCAGGATTTATCGAGCTTAAGCTCCAATAAACAAGCGAACATTCGCAATCAACATTTGGGTTTTGTGTACCAGTTCCACCATTTATTAGCCGATTTCACCGCTCTTGAGAATGTTGCCATGCCGTTGCTTATTGGTGGCCAAAAAGCATCGCGTGCTAAACAGGCCGCGCAAGCACTGTTAGAAAAAGTGGGGTTGGGACATCGTTTATCTCATCGACCCTCTGAGCTCTCTGGTGGAGAGCGGCAGCGGGTAGCGATTGCGCGAGCGCTTGTCAATCAACCCGATTTGGTGTTAGCCGATGAGCCTACGGGCAACCTTGATCACAAAACGGCGCTGGCGATTTATGATTTGATGCGTCAAATGAATCAAGAGTTTGGCACGGCATTTTTAGTGGTAACGCATGATAGCGAACTTGCTGCAAAAATGGACAGACAGATGCACATGCAAGATGGTTTGCTGATTAATGTGGAGGCACCGTAGATGTTCACCTCGCTCTCGTTAGTGATTGGTCGGCGTTTTAGCCTGGCAAAGCAGCGTAATAAAATGGTGTCGTTTATCTCGCTCTCTTCCATTATCGGTATCGCTGTGGGCGTTGCGGTGATCATCGTGGGTTTGTCGGCGATGAATGGTTTTGAGAGAGAGCTGCAGAACCGCGTGTTATCTGTCATTGCACACGGAGAGTTTGAAGGGGTTCAACAACCCATCGCGAACTGGTCGTCATTAGTCAAGCAAGCCGTGCAGCATCCAAAAGTGGAAGCGGCCGCTCCTTATGTAAAATTGACGGCATTAGCGGAGAAAGGCGCGCAACTGAAAGCGATTGAGGTGCGTGGAATTGATCCGCAAATGGAGCGCGCCGTGTCGCGTTTATCTCAATTTGTCTCTTCCGATGCATGGCAAGGTTTTGTCGCAGGTCAGCAACAGGTCATTTTAGGCAAAGGAGTGGCGGATAAATTGGGCGCGGCAGTCGGTGACTATGTCACTTTGATGATCCCCTCTGCGAATGAGAGCGCTAAAGTTCAAGCGCCAAAGCGCGTGCGCGTCAAGGTCTCAGGGCTTTTGGAACTCAATGGCCAAATTGACCACAGCCTTGCGTTAGTGCCATTGGCAGATGCACAAGCTTACGCCAAATTAGGAGAGCGAGTGACGGGCGTTGCTATCAAGGTCTCAGAGGTATTAAATGCAACTCAAATTGTAAGAGAGGTCGGCAATACGCTTGATCAATACGTCTATCTACGCAGTTGGCAGCAAAAATTTGGCTTTTTGTACCGTGATATTCAGCTGGTCAGAACCATTATGTATTTGGTGATGGTGCTGGTGATTGGTGTGGCGAGCTTCAACATCGTTTCAACACTTATGATGGCGGTAAAAGATCGTGCGGCTGAAATCGCCATTTTGCGCACTATGGGCGCGACCGATGGATTAGTAAAACGAATTTTTGTCTGGCAGGGTGTTTTCTCTGGTGTATTAGGCAGTGTGATAGGTGGCGTGTTAGGTGTGTTGATTGCGTGGAATTTAACAGCGTTAATCAAAGGATTAGAACGGTTAGTCGGCCATCAGTTTTTGTCTGGTGATATCTATTTTGTCGACTTTTTGCCATCACAAGTGAACCTATCGGATGTGGTGCTTGTCTCTTCGACGGCGATTGTGTTGAGCTTATTAGCTACTTGGTATCCGGCCTCTAGGGCCAGTCAATTGAATCCGGCGTCTGTGCTTAGCGCTAAATAATCTCAACTCGGATTCTTTTCGTTCATCAGCATTGAGCTATTTTTAGCAAACAAAAAGGACCATTTGGTCCTTTTTCAACATCATGCGACATCGTTTTACATGCTCAGTTGTATAGCCAGTCTCAATCTCTTGAAGCTTTTATCTCGCTTGGCGCTTTTGCCAGCTTCTTACGACAGAATAGCGCCATAAACCGTGAATGCCGAAGTAGCCGATTATGGCGGAGATCACTCCACACATCATGCAACCCAAAAGGAATGGCGGACCAATGGTACTCATTTGTTGCATGATAAAATGCCAAGAGAGTTCAAAGTGAAATGGTTGTGGTGGTGTTTGCATTACCCATGCGCCAAGCTTGTAGGCGAAGTAGAACAGCACTGGCATGGTGATGGGGTTGCTAATCCAAACCAAGGCTACAGAGAGCGGTAAATTGACGCCGCACATAATGGCAAGGCCAGCGGACATGATCATTTGACTCGGAAGTGGAACAAAAGCCATGAACAAACCTACGGCGAAGGCGCCCGCTGCTGAGCGGCGGTTCAAACACCATAAATTGGGGTTGTACAACACATTGCCAAAAATTTTTAATGCCTTCTGACGCTTAATCACTTCATGGTTAGGCATAAAACGTTTGATGAACTTTCTTGGCATCGTGACATGACTCTCTTATCTAATTACTGGACCCTAGCTTCGTTTTCGCTAACCGCCATTTCTGCTTCTTATTGGCCTTGGATGCCAGATTGGAAATGGAGTATGCCTCTATTCGCCATTCTTATACTCTCTGTCGGTTATAGAAAACTGCGCTTTCTCTCAGGAGTAACAATGGCTTTAGTGGTCATTGTGATCAGCGGGAACTTATTACGTGAGCAGTCCAACACTATTTTTCAGACAGGTTCGGATATTACCATAAACGGACAGGTTAACAGCTTTTTTAGACAAATTACTCATGGTTATGAAGGAACAATTTCGATTCGATCAATCAATGGTCAAACCTTAGGCATTTTTTTGCGGCCCAATGTGCGATTAATTGCTCCTTTACCGTTGAAGTATGGTGACGTGGCTGAATTCTCTATCACAGTAAAACCTATCTTTGGTCGGTTAAATGAGACCGGGTTTGATGCAGAGGCGTACTCTTTGAGCCAAGGTATTGTGGCTCGTGCAACGGTTAATAATGGACAGTCTTATCGCATTGAATCATTACCCGAATGGCGAGCACAATGGTACCAGAAGATCAAAACCTGGCTCGCTGATGATCCCAATCTTGGTATTTTAATGGCGCTTACGTTTGGTGAGCGCAGTGATATTTCAACGGCACAGTGGAAAGCATTACGAGACAGTGGGCTGATTCATTTGGTTGCCATTTCTGGTCTGCACATTGGCATCGCGTTTGGTTTTGGTTATAGCCTTGGGCTCGTATTGATGCGTTTGCATCATCGCATGGGGTGGTCGCCATTCGTCGTAGGAAGCTTGTGCGCACTAGGCTATGCTTGGTTGGCTGGCTTTACCTTGCCCACTCAACGCGCGCTCATCATGTGTTTGCTCAATGTGGCGATGATTGTCCTCAATGTCCGTATCAATACGTTGCAGCGACTGCTTATGACGTTATCGGCGGTGCTGCTCATCGATCCTTTTGCTGCGTTATCCAGTAGCTTTTGGATGTCCTTTATTGCTGTCTCGGTTGTGTTCTACCAACTTTCTCTACCTCAAACTCAGCGATTTTTTTTATGGCGTTTATTGACGATGCAGATTGGGTTAGTGCTGTGTATGCTTCCGGTAACTGCTTATTTTTTCGGTGGGGTCAGTACCAGTGCGGCGCTCTATAACTTAGTGTTTATTCCTTGGTTCAGCTTTGTGGTGGTTCCGGCAATCTTTGTTGCTTTAGTGTGTACGGTTTTGACTTTTGATGGCGCACCTATGGTGTGGCATTGGGTGGCCAAATTACTCATTCCAGTTGATTGGTCAATACATTATTCAAGCCTCAGTTGGTTTCCTATTTCTGGGGCTGTTTTGGCTCTGTTGAGCAGTGCTCTGTTGCTGTTTGTGTTTTCACCGTTGATCTCGCGTTTTGCACTGGCGGTTTACAGCCTCATTGTGATGGTTTCTTGGCTCACCATTCCGATAAAAACAGGTTGGCGGATTGATGTGTTAGATGTTGGGCATGGGTTGGCAGTGTTGATCGAAAAAGAAGGACGCTATGTGCTTTATGATACTGGTGCAAGTTGGCAAGGCGGTGATCACATCCAGGCAACAGTTGCCCCCGTGTTAAACAAACGGGGAGCTACGCAATTAGACGGGTTGATTTTGAGTCACTTGGATAACGACCATGCAGGTGGAAGAGCGGAAGTTGAGCGTGTTTGGCAGCCCAAATGGAAACGTGCTAGTCAAACGATAGCGGGTTACCAACCTTGTATTGCTGGTGAACAATGGCAGTGGCAACAACTCTCTTTTGATGTTATCTGGCCACCAAAAACCGTAGCGCGTGCTTACAATCCTCACTCTTGTGTGATTCGAATCTTTGACCAAAATACCGGTTTTTCAGTGCTTTTACCCGGGGATGTGGATGCCATGAGTGAGTGGTTACTTGCGCGAACAGAGCAATCCTTACAAAGTCATATCCTGCTTGTACCACACCACGGTAGTAGGACATCTTCTACTGTTGCTTTGATTCGTAAGGTGAATCCTGAGGTCGCTATTGCCTCGCTCGCCAAAGGCGGACGCTGGCAATTACCTTCCGCACAGGTTGTTCAACGCTACCAACAACATGGAGCAAACTGGTTGGATACGGGTGAAGCAGGGCAAATTAGCGTTATTTTTGGCATGCAGAATTATCAAGTTAGCAGCTTGCGTATCTCTCGCTCTCAGCCTTGGTATAGGCAGATGCTCCGTAACGAGGTAGAATGAGCGCAATATTTTCTTAAAAACAAAGCATTTCTATGTCACTCAATACTGACGAAACCACTTGGCAAACCTTCAAACGCCTGTGGACCTATATCCGCCTATATAAATCTGGCCTAGCTGTTGCGGTTGTCGCATTGATTATCAATGCGGTCTCTGACACCTATATGGTGTCATTACTTAAGCCTCTTCTAGATGAAGGATTTGGTAATGCGGAATCCGATTTTTTGCGAGTGCTGCCTTTTATTATTTTGGGGATGATGGCGCTACGTGGTTTAAGTGGCTTTGTCTCCTCGTACTGCTTGAGCTGGGTTTCTGGCAATGTTGTGATGTTGATGCGTCGAAAAATCTTCAATCAATTCATGCACATGCCTGTCAGTTTTTTTGATAGAGAATCAACGGGTGGTCTGTTATCACGTATCACCTATGATTCAGAGCAAGTGGCTGGGGCGACCAGTCGTGCATTGGTCAGCATTGTTCGCGAAGGTGCGAGTATCATCGGCCTATTGACCTTGATGTTTTGGAATAGCTGGCAGTTATCTTTGGTATTAATCGTGGTTGCGCCAGTGGTTGCGATGGGGATTGGTATTGTCTCTAAACGTTTTCGCAAGATCTCAAAAGGGATGCAGACCACCATGGGTGATGTGACCTCTTCAGCAGAGCAGATGCTAAAAGGGCACAAAGTCGTACTGAGCTATGGTGGACAAGACGTAGAGCGTAAACGTTTTGACCATGTCAGCAATCAAATGCGTCAACAAACAATGAAGCTGGTTGCGGCGCAGTCCACTGCTGACCCTATTATTCAAATGATTGCTTCTTTAGCACTTGTCACTGTGCTGTTTTTAGCCAGCGTTGATTCTATTCGTGCCGAATTAACACCAGGTACTTTTACGGTGGTGTTCTCGGCAATGTTTGGCTTGATGCGACCACTGAAAGCGTTAACGAGTGTTACTTCCGATTTCCAACGTGGTATGGCGGCCAGCCAAACATTATTTGAGCTGATTGATTTAGAAACCGAGCGCGACACTGGCCAGTTTGAAGCCGAAAAAGTACGTGGTGACGTTAGAGTTCAGGATGTGACCTTTACTTATCAAGGTAAAGAAAAACCAGCGCTGTCTCATGTGAGCTTTGAGATTCCTCAAGGTAAAACGGTCGCGCTTGTTGGG
>NZ_CAWNTB010000200.1:0-53587 GCF_963877065.1 Vibrio sp. V01_P9A10T6 | reverse complement strand
TTATGCCTGTATACAATACAGAACTGTATGTTGAACGGGCAATGATTAGCTTGATGGAGCAAACCCTTGATGATGTGCAATTCATCATTATTGATGATGGTTCAAAAGATAATTCATTATCAATAATCAAAGAGGTAATTACTCGTTATCCCACTAGAAAAGATCAAATCACTCTTCTTAGTCGTGAGAATCGAGGTGTAGCTGCTACTCGAGCACAAGGAATGGAACTGGCTACTGGTGGTTATATAATTCACCTAGATAGTGACGACTGGGCTGAGAGAAATTGGCTAGAGGCTATGTATGCTAAAGCAATAGAGGATAATGCCGATGTGGTAGTTTGTGATTATTCTTTAATATACTCTAATGGTAATAAAAAGCGAGTTAAACAAAAGGTATATGACTCAGGAAGTAAGTGTGTGGAAAGTTTGTTGAAGAATAATGTTTGTAATGCAAACTGGAATAAAATTGTAAGATTTGAAATTATAAAGAGTAACAATATTACATTCTCGAATGATATTAATATGGGTGAAGATTTATTAATGTCTCTACAGTTTTTTTATTACGCAAATAAAGTCTCCAAGATTTCTGAATCTCTTTACAATTATAATCAAGAAAATGAAAATGCATTGACTAAGTCGTATAAAGACAAGTCATTTAAAGATATTCAAGATGTAGTTATTCTTGCAACCAAATTTCTTATGGAAAATGATGCAGATGACAGAATTTTACATGCCATTAATCATCTTAAATTAAATGTAAAATCAACAATTGTTAATAACTCGCCTAATGTTAATTATAAAAACAAAGCCATGTTATTATATCCAGAGACAAATTTTTTATTATTTATGGCAAAAAGGCTTTGGCGACTTAAATTCTATTTTATTGTATTTTACATAAGGTCTTGGTTTTCTTTAAAATAAAACGGCCTAATTTTTATTATAAGGAGGTGAGTGTTAATGAGGGTTGGAATAGGTTTAAAGCTTGGGTCCTACACGCCAGAGGCATATGCTTATGAGAAGTTTTTAACTGAAAATGGAATTGAAGTTCAGTTGGAAGATGAAGTTTCGTTATGCATAGATAATGATATAAATATTTATTTTATGGGTTTTCGACCAGCCCAAATACATAAGAAAAAAACTGAGATTGAGATTCATGAATATCAAAGTTTATCAACATATCCATTAGCTAAATTTAAAGATTATTTAAAAATCAATATAAATAAAAAACCAGAGCGAAGGATTTTTCTCAATGAAATTGTGAAGAATAGATTAAATTTTAATGATGATATACCATATATATATCGAGATATGGGTGTCGATAAGGAGTTTTATCAGGTTTCTCATAACAAAAAAAACTTCGATATTGTATACAGTGGCTCTATACATGGCAGGAAAGGGTTGATTAATGAGTTATACCGTTTGGCTTCTTTGGGCTTTAAATTACTAATTATTGGAGATGTTGACAGCACTATAATGAAGATTTTTTCAAGGTTTAATAATAGTGTAATCTTCACCGGAAGAGTTAGGAGAGAAGACTTGCCAGATTTATATAATATGTGCCGAGCTGGTTTGAATTATACGCCTAATATATATCCATTTAATATACAAACAAGTACAAAAACACTAGAATATCTAGCTTCTGGTTTAATGGTTATTACAAATAGCTATTATTGGAGTAATCGATTTTTCGCTGGTCAAAATCAGCATTGCATTTTTTTGGAAGATTTAAATAATTATATAGAAATTGAATGTAAGGATATGCGATTTAATTCTATTGAAGATTATGAATGGAATGTTGTTCTAAGGAAATCAGGATTTTATAACTTCATCAAAGGGAATGAATCCTAATCTTTCTATTTCATTTTCTATTGAAATAATTATTGCTATTAATTTTACATGTGGAAAATTTTATTTAAAATATGCATACTATGCTTGTGTCTTGTTAGACGTCCTATACGTGTTCAAATGTTTTTTAAAAGTGAATTTGAGTGTTTATTACTTGAATGGATAAGGGTTTCAAAAAGCACAAATGAATACTTATATTATTTTGTGGATTTTTTTAGTTATTTCTAATTTTACTATTAGCCAAATTGATCGCCGATTAGGTCATTTTTTCTTTAAGTTTTCTTTATTTATAATTTTTATTCTAGTAGGGTTTAGACATCAAGTAGGAGGAGATTGGTACAGTTATCTCTCTATTTTTGACGAACTACGTTACGCCAGTTTACCTCAAGCACTTTTATTTACGGATCCTGCCTACGGCGCATTTAACTGGCTAGCTCATCAATTGGGCTTCACTGTGCATTTTGTTAACGTAGTATGTGCATTGATTTTTATGTGGGGTTTGAGCTATTTTTGCCTTAAGCAACCTCAACCTTGGTTGGCGTTGTTAATCGCGATTCCTTATTTAATAAGTGCTGTAGCTATGGGGTATACTCGCCAGTCGGTAGCCGTCGGTATTTCTATGGTGGCATTTATGGCCTTGCTTGAGCTAAGGCCTTGGCGATTTGTCGGTTTAATTCTGTTTGCTGCTTTGTTTCATAAATCAGCCATCATCTTATTCATTCTTTTTCCGGTAGCGATGCCACACTTTCAGTTAGGCAAACTATTTGTTATTGGAATATTTAGTTCTGGACTCGGTCTATTATTAGTTTTAGAACGCTTAGGCAGCATGTGGGATCTCTATGTCAGCCAAGGTATGGACTCTGAAGGTGGCCTAATTAGGATATTGTTGAATACTGTTCCCGCAGTCTGCTTTTTCTTATTTAAAGAGAAGTGGCAGCAACGTTGGCCGAGCTCATATAAACTAACTCTGTGGTTATCCTGTATGGCACTTATTTTATTGCCAATACAATTTCTAGCTTCAACCGCGGCAGATCGAATTTCATTATATATCATGCCATTACAATTATTGGTCTTGTCTAGCTTGCCACTATTATTTCAATGGAAAGTTCAGTATGTGTTTTGTTATGGCTTAGTGTTGGCTTATTCTGCAGTATACTTAGTCTGGTTAAACTATTCATATTATGCACAAGAGGCTTGGATTCCATATAATAATTTATTGCTATTAATCTTATAGTTTAAAGAATGAGAATTACTTATGAAGTTAATTATGGTGGCGAATACTGCATGGTCAGTATTTAATTTTCGCCACTCTCTTATTAAAGAATTATTGAACCATGGTGTGGAGCTCTATGTTATCGCCCCTGAGGATAAGTTTTCAGAAAAGCTGGCTGAGATGGGCTGTCAAGTGCTCGATTTACCTATGCAAGCAAAAGGGGTAAACCCTATTGCTGATTTCGGTTTAATGCTACGTTTATTGCGTCATTACCGTGAAATAAAACCTGATTTTATTATTCACTATACGATCAAGCCCAATATTTACGGCTCCTTAGCGGCTAAATTAGCTGGAATTCCTTCTTTAGCGATTACTACTGGCCTAGGCTATACCTTCGTTAACCAAAATGTGGTTTCACAAGTAGCCCGTCAACTGTATAGGTTCGCCTTCCGTTACCCCAAAGAAGTATGGTTTTTAAATGAGGATGATCGATGCGCCTTTTTAGATCATCGTCTAATCGAGCCAAATAAAGCGGTATTGTTGCATGGCGAGGGGGTTAACCTTAACCACTTTGTACCGAGTGACAAACCACAACCTGATGAGAATATTCGCTTCCTACTGATAGCTCGTATGTTGCGAGATAAAGGTGTGTGTGAGTTTGTTGAGGCGGCGCGCCAAATTCGTAAGCAGTACCCACAGGCTATTTTTCAATTGCTGGGTGATTGTGGTGTGCCTAACCCAAGTGTGATTGGGCGTGAGGAAATTGCCCTGTGGGAAAAAGAAGGGATAGTGGAGTATTTAGGCACCACAGATGATGTGCGCCCCATTATTGCTCAAGCGGATTGTTTAGTTTTACCTTCTTACCGTGAAGGTATTCCAAGAACCATGATTGAGTCGGCTGCGATGGCAAAACCTTTGATTGTGTCTGATGCACCAGGTTGCCGTGATGTAGTGCTCGATGGTCAAACTGGCTATCTGTGTGAAGTGAAAAATGCTCTGTCACTGGCGCAGCGTTGCGAGCTGTTTTTAACACTCAGTGATTCAGAGAAACAGGTAATGGGTAAGGCTGGTCGTGCCTTTATGGAAGACAAGTTTGATGAGAAATGGGTCATCAAACAGTATTTCACAACACTCAAAAGATATGATGTATTACCTGCTAATAATGAAGTTTTGATATAACAATCTTGTTTTAAATAAAAAGGTTCCTTACGGAACCTTTTTATTCTAAGTGATTTTATTACCTTCCCATCCCAAACAAAACTGTCTTGACGGTCAACAACAAAATTTTCAATTCCATGCGCCAGTTCTGGTGCTTAATATAGTACACATCATATTTATGTTTCCATACGGCATCTTCTACTGATGCACCGTAAGGGTACTTCACTTGAGCAAGCCCTGTAACTCCCGGTTTCACCGCATGGCGAAAACGGTAGTAGGGAATTTGCTTTTCAAGCTCATCAATAAATACTTCACGTTCTGGCCGTGGGCCAACCATCGACATTTCCCCTTTTAATACATTGATTAATTGAGGAAGTTCATCAATTCGTGTTTTACGAATGAA
This sequence comes from Vibrio sp. V01_P9A10T6, assembly GCF_963877065.1. Taxonomy (NCBI): domain Bacteria; kingdom Pseudomonadati; phylum Pseudomonadota; class Gammaproteobacteria; order Vibrionales; family Vibrionaceae; genus Vibrio; species Vibrio sp. V01_P9A10T6. Next base: position 48,969 of record NZ_CAWNTB010000200.1, on the reverse strand, counting down.
TTTGCCCACTTTGGTCACACGTGCATCATTTTTTATTGCCCATTGCGCGCCATTTTTTTCTGCATCATTACGCATTGAGCGAAACTTAATCACTTCAAATTCTTTGTTGTATTGTCCTGTCCTTCGTTGTTTGAAAAAAACAGGACCGGGTGATTCTAGTTTAATGAGAAGCGCGGTGATTAGCCCAACAGGTATTGCGACAGTCGATAAGCTGAAAACAAAAAAGAGATCAATAAAACGTTTTTCTCGGCTATGTCTTTTGTTTGATAAAATAGAAAAGGCTTTTTGGTGCAGGAAGTAACCGCTGTGCAGTAGCTCTGTTTCTGTATAGCCTACTTTTCGGTCAAAATAGCTGACCAGTGGCTCAACCCATGCACCAAACTCGGTCGCAGCGATTAAAAATAGCTGTTGACGTTTAGACAAATTCGCACTTTTAAAATGACAAAGTGTTTTATTTTTAAAATCGACTAAGTTGTAGTTGTTTACTTGGTAGTGAATTGGGTGTCGAGAGAGCACGGTGTGAATTTTGCCCGCATCTTCATCTGGACAATAAATGTACACTATCTCATTAGCCAAACTGTCAATCGTTTGATCTTGTCCATCGTAATCGCCTAATTCAGAGAGTTCAGCAACGGATTCACGGTGTTGTGTTGACTCATTAAAAATATCAGTCATAGCCTTAGTCTTTCTGGTTTATTAATTTAATAACCTAGCGCGATTATATTATCATTGATTTCTTATGCTTTCCTGCAAGGATATACCTACTTTGTAGGAATATTCCTATTTGGGCGGGCAGTATAGACTATTTTTCTGATATGTCATACCAATTACATTTATTATCCCCGGTATACCGATTCTTCTTATGTATATATATCCGAGTATTTGGTGTTGAAAATTAATCAATATTGATGATTTTGAAATTAATAAAATCAATTTATAAAGATGGCATCGCGTTTTGCAACAGTGAGTGATATTTTTTGTCGAAACATTAACCATGTTGTGTTGTTTATTTAACCGCTAAATATGCGAGCAAACATAAATTCAGGAGAAGAATATGGATATTATCCACCACGGTGGAAAAGAGACCGTCACGGGCTCTTGTCATGAGCTGAGGCTTGGGAAGAAAGGAATTTTGGTTGATTGCGGCTTATTTCAAGGGCGTGATAGCCGACCAATGGCGATTGATTTTCCATTAACTCATCTGCAGGCGTTGTTGTTAACTCACTCGCATATTGATCACATCGGCCGTATACCTTGGTTATTAGCGGCTGGTTTTCATCAGCCTATTTATTGCACACCCGCTACCGCAGAATTACTCCCGTTAATGTTAGAAGATGGGTTAAAGCTTCAACTTGGTTTAGGGCAAGCACAGCGTACAAGAATATTAGAAAAGCTGAATAAACAAATAAAGCCAGTGAATTATGGCGTGTGGCAGCGTATTTCTCGTGATTTAGACAATACTTATTTTCGCTTTACGCCTGCGGGCCATATTTTAGGGTCAGCGTTTATTGAAGTGAAACTGCCAAATAATGAAATTGTCCTGTTTTCAGGGGATTTAGGTCCCAGCAACACACCGTTATTGCCGGACCCTGTCTCTCCGCCTCGCGCCGATTATCTGCTAATTGAATCAACCTACGCGAACAAAACCCACGACAATGTGCAGCTGCGGGCGCAGCGCTTAAAGGACATCATCAACCGTTCTTTGCAAGACGGTGGCACCATTTTAATTCCTGCATTCAGTGTGGGCCGAACACAAGAGCTGCTGTTTGATATTGAACAATTGATCTTCAGCGGTGAAATCGATGGCAATATTCCGATTATTTTAGATTCACCCATGGCGCAACAGGTGACGAAATCTTACCGAAAGTTTAAAAAATTGTGGGGAAAAGAGGCGAAAAAGCGTTTGGATGCACAAAGGCATCCGCTTGCGTTTGAACAGTGTATTACCGTTCAAGATTATCGAAGCCATCAAGCATTGGTCAACCGTTTAGCCTCAACAGGGGAAGCGGCGATTGTGGTGGCCGCGTCTGGCATGTGTGAAGGTGGCCGAGTGATGGCCTATTTAAAAGCGCTGTTGCCTGATAAAAGAACCGATGTGATCTTTGCGGGCTTCCAAGCTCAAGGCACTCTGGGCCGAGCGATTGCGCAAGGCGATCACTCGGTGATGATCGATGGCGATGACGTGCTTGTGAATGCACAGGTTCACAGTATGTCGGGCTATTCTGCCCATGCCGACCAAGCCGATTTGTTGCGCTTTATTGAGGGCATTGCGACTAAGCCTAAGCAAATTCATTTGATTCATGGAGAGCCCACCACAAAGCAAGCTTTTGCGGTTACGTTGCGCAGTTTAGGTTATGAGGTGATAGATTGAGCGCAATGTTTTGCCGTGTTAATTGCATTGTTAATAGCAGTAACTTACTTTTAATAGGTGTAAAAGATTTGTATCCATTAGCAACTAAACGATAACGCTTTGTGGCTTAGATTGTGGCTTGGACTTTTTGTCGGTTAATTACGACGCGGTGTGAGTGCAAAGTGTACATGTGTAGTGGCGATTCTTACAAACAAAACCTAATCTATTTCACCAATGGGGGTGAGTTGTGAATCTATCGTTAAAAGGTAAGTTGATAATGACAAGTTTGCTTGTTGTTATTGTGATGGCGGTGGTGTTGACGTTATTGTCGGCAAATTTATTGAAAGATGAAACGGAGAGTGGCATTAAGGAAAGGGTGTATGGTATCTCGAAATCGGCAACGAGTTCGATTAGCCAATGGCTGGATGTTCGTAGCAAAGTCATTAGTGTGGTGATCCCTCACACAATGAAGGAAGATTCACTGCCTTTTTTACAGCAAGCTCAGCAAGGCGCACAGTTTGATTTACTCTATTTCGGCACTGAGCAAGGCACCATGCACCGTTCTATTCCGTCTCGAGGCGCAGACAATGCAAGCTATGATCCTCGGACAAGAGGATGGTATCAAGAAGCGAAAAATAGCTCCGGCACGATACTGACGGCCGCTTATGCCGATGCGATCACGGGCGCTTTGATGGTAACGCTCGCTGAACCGATTAAGAAAGACGGACAGTTTTGGGGCGTTATTGGTGCTGATGTGTTAATTGATCAATTGGTGAAGGATGTCATTGCGATTGATGCAGGGGCAAAATCAAACGCTATGTTGATCAACCGTGATACAGGGTTAATTGTTGCACACCGTAATAAAGATTTGATTCTCAAACCGCTGGCTTCTTATAGCCCTAACCTAACGCAGCAAGTCATCGACCGCTCAATGGCAGAGAATAAAATAAAAACCGTGATGGTTGGTGATGTCGAAAAATTATTATTCTTTACCGCCGTTCCTGAGACTGACTGGGTGCTCGGCATTGAGCTCGATAAAGAGGTGGAGTACACCAATATTGGCGCTCTCTTTATGCAATTAACCTCGATATCAGTCGCCATTACAATTTTGGTCGTGATCGTGTTTTCGGCATTGGTTGGCTTCTTACTGCGTGACTTGGGCCGAGTCTCCCAAGCATTAGCGGAAATTGCAGACGGTGATGCTGACCTTACGCAGCGCATTGAACCACGTTATCAAGATGAAGTAGGCGCACTGGCGAATAACTTTAATCAGTTCGTCGGTAATATGCACGGCATGATCAAGCGTTTCCATGAAGTGTCGCAAGGGTTAACACTGCAAGCAGAAAACACCGCTGCGCAAGCCCATGAGCGTACCCGACGCATTATGGTGCAACAAGATGAAATCAACATGGTGGCCACTGCGATTAATGAAATGGCTGCCGCAACGCAAGAGATTGCAGGCAATGCAGATAATACAGCGGCTACGTCTTTGGATACGGTGAAAATTTCTAACCACGGCGTTGAGCAGGTGAAAAATACTCAACAGTCGATCAGTGAGTTGTCGAAAGAGATGACGGTAGCCAAAGAAGTCATTGAGAACTTGAACCAGCACGCACAAAACATCAATACGATCTTGTCGGCGATTCAGGGTATTGCTGAGCAAACCAACTTACTGGCACTGAATGCGGCGATTGAAGCGGCAAGGGCGGGTGAGCAAGGGCGTGGATTCGCGGTGGTAGCGGATGAAGTTCGGGTACTCAGCCAACGAACGCACAGTTCGACGCAAGAGATTCAACAGACGATTGAAACGTTGCAGAAAACCACGACTCAGGCCGTGAACATCATGACTGAGAGTAGCAAGCTTTCCGAAAGTAGCGTGGAAGATGCCAACGTGGCCGCGCAAAGCTTAGTGAAAATTGGTGAAGCGGTCGGTACGATCAGCGATATGGCAACCCAAATTGCAACCGCCGCAGAAGAACAGGCGTCAGTCACAGAGGAAATTACGCGTAATACCCAAGGTATACGCGACGTGTCTGATGAACTGGCAAAAGAAGCACAAGAAGCTTCCCAACAAGCTGAATTGCTTTCTAGCTTATCTAAAGAGCTTCAACAAGAAATTAACCGCTTTAAACTGTAACCCTTCTCGATCGCTTTACGATTAAACCTCCCCCATTAGGGGGAGGAAACTCAGGCAATGTCATGTTTACCTTGCGAGTGCTTGAAAGTCACTGCCAGTTGGCGCTTGCGAAACGCGCAGGCCGAAGTCAGGAAGCACGGCATAAATGTGGTCAAAAATATCCGATTGAATACCTTCATATTCGACCCACACGACCGTATTGGTGAAACAATAGATCTCCAGCGAGACGCCATCGTGCGTGGGGGCCAGTTGGCGCACCATTAATGTCATGCCTTGGTGAATTTGGGGATGGTTACGCAAGTAACGTTCTAGATAGGCACGAAAACTGCCAATGTTGGTTAAGCGGCGTCCATTGATGCGGCAGGCTAAATCGAGTTGGCTCATCTGATTATAGGCGTTGAGCTCTTGTTCTTTTTCGGCCAAGTAGGGCTCTAAAAGTTGTGCTTTGCGTAGGTAGCTTTGCTCTTCTGGCGTCAGAAAGTGAATGCTATTGGCATCAATTAATACGCTGCGTTTAATGCGTCGGCCGCCTGATTCTTGCATCCCTTTCCAGTTTTTAAACGAATCAGAGATCAAGGCATAAGTCGGAATCGTGGTGATGGTTTTATCCCAGTTTTGCACTTTGACTGTGGTCAGGCTAATGTCGATGACGTTACCGTCTGCGCCATATTTGGGCATTTCTAGCCAGTCACCGACGCTTAGCATTTGGTTCGCTGAAAGCTGAATCCCCGCCACTAATCCTAAAATCGGGTCTTTAAATACCAGCATGATGACCGCCGTCATCGCACCTAAACCGCTCAGCAGTAGCACTGGTGATTTGCCAATTAAAATCGACGTCGCAAACAGTGCGGCGATAACAAATGCGATGATTTTGATGCTTTGAATAATGCCTTTGAGCGGAATGTTACGGCTGGTTGCGCTGCGATAAAGTAACGTTTCCACCACATTGAGCAGAGCGTAACTGCTTAACAGGCCAAAGAGGATAATCCACAGTAAGGTCAATGTATGCAGCAGTTCGTAAGTCGCACTGGCGTGGCTAAGCCATAACTGAGTTTGAATTGAAATGACAATCCCTTGAATTAACAAGGCAAAGCGGCTGAAAAGCTTTTTGCTAAACAGAATGTTTTGTAAAACTTGTGCGTTGGTTGTGCGCCGCTGTAGCCATAGGCTCACCCCTCGGTGCAACACTAAATGGATAACGATAGAAATAAGCGCGATAAGCCCAAGTGCTTCAGCAATCGGCAGCAGTTGTTCTAAATTAATGTTCAGTGATTGTAGCCACGAAGTGATGGCTGAAGGCATGATTTGCTCCTTGTGTCATTAGGCGATACCGTTCCTGTTTTACCGCATTAACTCGTGTTCGATGCGGCAGTGTATTCTCGACAGCAATGGCAAGTGGTTTGCGTGTCTATAGTAACATTGAGTTAAGGTTTCCCTAGGCTTAGTGCCGATTATTAACCGCTATTTGACCTAATAGCCTTTTTCAAAATCAATTCTGTTTTCAAGTTGGAACCCGTCGCGCCACAAGCCGTAATTACGGGTGAAAATCTCCACCACTTGCTCAGGAAAACTCACTGCCGCGATGTGCGGGGTAAGGCTAATAGCAGGGTGCGTCCAGAACGGGTGATCTTCGCTTAATGGCTCTTTTTCAAATACATCGAGGTAAGCGTGTTGAATGTGACCCTCTTCAATCAGTGCAATCAAATCACTCTCAACAAGGTTTTTACCGCGCCCGACATTAAACAGCAATGCATTGTGGCAATGGCTCAACGTACTTTGATTGAGCAAGCCTTTGGTGTGCGGCGTGTTGGGTAACGTACTGACCACAACCTCCGCGTGAGCGAGGGCAGTAGCAAGCTCGTTAATGTGATAGGTTTTATCAAAACCCCCGTTTTTGGCTGGGATGCCAGTGCGGTTGACGCCAATCACGTGCAAACCAAAGGCTTTGGCTACTTTTGCTAAATGGCTGCCAATCGAGCCTGTGCCGAGGATTACCATGGTTTTATCATTGATCGATTGATAAGGGTGGGTTTGCCACTGTTTGGCCGCTTGTTGCTGCGCGTAGCAAGCAAAGTGGCGAAAGTGTGCAATCAGGTTGCCCAGAACGTATTCAGCAATTTGCTGGCCGAAGATGCCTTTAACGTTGGTGAGCTCATAATCTTGACGAAGTTGTGGCGACATTAAGGTGTCGACGCCTGCATATTCCGAGTGCAACCATTCCAGTTGCGGAAAATCGTCCAAATACTTTGCCGCCAGTGGTGGTGCGGCCAGCAAAATGGTTGCTTCGCTGCGATCGTCAGTGATGGCTAAGCCGCTCAACTGCGCCTGTTCAATCGCTTGTCGATAAATATCGTTGTGTTCGGTCAGAATATAGAGTTTATGAGTGAAATTGTTCATAGGCTTTGCTTTTTTCCCTGTTGGTTATCAAGTACACTTCCGCTGTCTTTTTCTGCTGCGATTGAGTGATTATGCTACAAAACCCTCTGCAGGTTCGTCTTGAGAAATTTGAACCTTGGCAACAAATTACTTTTATGGCGTGTTTGTGTGAACGTATGTACCCGAACTATGCCATGTTTTGCGACAATACTGAATTTGCTCACACGCGAGTATATCGAGATATTCTCGACAGTGTTTGGGAATTGCTCACGGTAAAAAGTGCCAAAATCAATTTCGAGAACCAATTGGAGAAGTTGGAAGAGATCATTCCAAGCTCAGAAGATTTTGATGTTTACGCTGTGTACCCAGCAATTGATGCGTGTGTGGCTTTGTCTCACCTACTTCACGGCCTGCTTGATCGCGATTATCTGTATGAAAACATGCAAAAAATCAGTCAGGTGTCGGTGCTGACAGTGGCGCAGTTAGAAGAAGCGCAAACGGGCGAAGAGATCACCAACGACAATCAAAAACAAAATGAAGCGGTCTGCGCCGAATGGGATGTGCAGTGGGCTATTTTCCGCCCTCTGCGTGAAGCCGTAGAGCGAGATATTGATTTGATTAAAGACCTACGCCAAGAGCTACGCGACGAAGGCGTGAGCAACATTGGTGTGAGTTTGTAGTACACCCCCTCCTAACCTCCCCCTAGAAGGGGGAGGGACTAAAAGCGCTCTCGTCTACCTTGAAGGGGAGAGACTAAAAGCATGTTCGTTTTGGGTGCTGAAATGTGCTGATTTCAGTGATCGCTTTTAAATTCCATCCCCTTTGAGGGGAGGGGTAGGGTGGGGTGTTTAAGTAGCGACAAATATCCTCAACAACATCATCAAGTTGTATTCGTACTTCCTCGTTTGTATACCGTAAAACACGAATGCCAAATTGCTCTAGATAATCAGTTCTTGCTTGGTCGTAGATATAAGAAGACTCGCTGAAATGAGAGTCACCATCGATTTCAATCACCAGCCGATGACTTGGCGCATAAAAATCCACGATATAAGGACCAATACCAAACTGACGGCGAAATTTAGTGCCTAGTTGCTGGCATCGTAACCTTGCCCACACACTTTGTTCTGATGCTGTAGCGTTAGTACGCAATGTTCTACGCCGCATTTTTGTCGATTTAGGATTAGATTCCATTCTATTTCCTTTATTTTCTATTACTCATCCCTGTTTTCAATGACGCCGTGTGTTTTCTTCCAACGTTCCCAGCGTTGGTAAGCGAGCTGCTGCATGTCGGTGGTTTTATCAGCTTCATCAATGATCTCTTCACCCAGTAGGTATTCAAAAATATCCTCTAAGGTCAGAATGCCTTGTACTGTGCCGTATTCATCAACGATTAACGCCAATTGCAGCCGTTTTTGCATCATTTGTTCGAACGCTTTTAATAGGCTCATTTTGTTGAGCAGCGCATGAAGCGGCCTCATGACTTCTTCTAAACGTTTACTGCCTTGGCCCTTTTGTTGCAGTTTAAATAGCTCTAAGCGATGCACAAAACCGATGATGTCCTCTTTGCTGTCGCCATAAATAAGTGGACGCGAAAAGGGCGTATCTCTATGTTGCACGAGAAACTCGTCGATAGTGAGTTGCGCGCTGGCGCGAAACAAAACCGGGCGCGGTGTCATCACTTGAGTCACTGGGACGTGTTGGATAGCCAACAAGTTATTGAGCATTTTTGATTCGCCATCGGCAAACTCACCGCTTTCATTGGCCAGCATGGCCATCGCGGAGAGTTCATCACGCATTTTGGGCGCTTCATGGTGACGCGCTAAGCGTTTGGTGATCTGTTCTGAAAACCAGACGAAAGGCGTCAGCGCCCACACCATCCAGCGTAAAACTACCGCAGAAGCTGGCGCAAGTTGACGCCAATAGGTCGCACCAATGGTTTTCGGTACGATTTCCGACAACACCAAAATGCCTAGAGTTAGCACCGCAGAAAATACGCCGAGCCATTCGCTACCAAATACGACCGCCGCTTGTGCGCCTGCGCTGGCGGCACCGATGGTGTGAGCAATGGTGTTGAGCGTGAGAATTGATGCCAAGGGACGGTCGATGTCTGCTTTGAGTTTGTTCAGTCTGTCGGCTGAAGGGTGAGCGTTTTGACGCAACTGAGCAAGGTAACTTGGTGTAATGCTCAGTAGCACAGCTTCAAGAACCGAACAGATAAAAGAGACACCGATGGCAACGGCAATATAAACCGTAAGCAAAAACATGATTGTTCCTTAGTTTTATTTATACCAAATCAATACTGCGTTGAGCTTGATCCATGCCAATGTCGGTCATTGGAGGCTCTACCTGCGTAGGATTGTACTGATATATTAGGTCGCTTAAGTGACCTGAAATATCAGGTATCCAAGCATAAGTACGCTATAAATAAGGGCTTACAGCATCAAAAACAAGCGGATATTCTTTGTCAATCAGTAACAAATTGTGAGTTATTGCTCATATTGTGGTTAAAAGTGCGGCATAGAGACAAAAGATCAGCGACAAACCTTTGCCAGACGGGGGCTTTATGTTTTAGAGTGAGGTCAATTCGATAACACATGAGAAGGGAAACCTAATGAACAAGACCCAATTAATCGACTTTATCGCTGAAAAAGCAGACTTATCTAAAGCACAAGCAAAAGCTGCTCTTGAAGCGACTTTAGGCGCAGTTGAAGGCGCTCTCAAAGAGGGTGACCAAGTTCAACTAATTGGTTTTGGTACATTCAAAGTAAACCACCGTGCAGCGCGTACTGGCCGTAACCCTAAAACAGGTGCTGAGATTCAAATCGCAGCAGCTAACGTTCCAGCATTTGTAGCCGGTAAAGCACTGAAAGATTCAGTGAAATAATTTATACTACGCCGAGATACCCTCTCGGCGTAGATTTCTCCCATGAAAAAAATTCTTTTATCCATTCTATTTCCCCTAGTCTTAGTGGGATGCTCCTCCTCTAGCCATACGCCTAGTCTCGAACAATATTCCAATTATACCAGTGGGCAAACCATGGGTGATGCCACCAGTTTTTATTGGTATATCGAGCGTTCAGCCTCTCCAAACAGCGCCGCTGATTATGTCGCATCAGGTGATTATGGTTGGTATAAAACCAATTATCGCTGGGATAAAGGGACATTAAGAGAGCTCAAGCGCGAAGGTGAGCAGCTACAAAAAAAATCGCTCGTACCTTATTCGGTTCACTTACGTTTTAATGACGCTGGTGAAGCAATTTATCAACAATACCGTGTCGATGGAAAAATACTGCCACTCGATGAAGAACAGCTTTCCCATTACCTGCAACAAGCACAATACCTGATCTCAGAAACCAAAAATAAAGACAACCAAGGGTTAGAACTGATTCAAGGGGTGTGGGATGGCGAAGTGTTTGAAACCTGCACGGGTCATGAATACACGCAGATGGAATTTAACCAAACGCTGCCCAGTTTTGTGGTCAGTCGTTTAGCATCATTGGATAACTACATCGCATTTTTAGGTAAAATCCGCAATAACCGTGTCTATATCGAAGAGCTATTAATGCTTGCTGATGAGAATCATGGCTGTGTCGACAAACCGCAATTGTTGAAGTGATGATTAAGTTCATCTCTAAGTGGGTTTAGCACCAAGCCGATACAGAAGTATGAACATGAAGTATAAAAATAAGGCGCTCAATGAGCGCCTTATTGGATCATAACCTAGCCTTGTCGTTGTTATTTTGTTGTCTGTTGTTCACGAGCTATCGCGCGGTAGCCAATATCGCTGCGATAGAACATGCCATCCCAGTTGACCTGTTTGGCTAATTGATAAGCGCGCTGCTGCGCTTGTGAAACCGTGTTACCAAGTGCGGTTGCGCATAACACGCGACCACCGTTGGTGACGACTTCTCCAGCTTGGTCGCTTGTGCCTGCGTGGAAGATTTTCTCACCCGTGACTTCTTGCGTTGGTAAGCCAGAAATGACGTCTCCTTTCGCGTAGTCGGCAGGGTAACCGCCAGCGGCCAAAACAATACCGATAGAAGCGCGTGGGTCCCATTTTGACTCCACTTGATCAAGTTTGCCTTCCAGTGCGGCAAGGCAGAGTTCGACCAAATCTGATTGCATCCGCATCATGATCGGCTGAGTTTCAGGGTCACCAAAGCGGCAGTTGTACTCAATCACTTTCGGTGTGCCTTGCGCGTCAATCATTAGCCCAGCGTACAGAAAACCTGTGTAAGGGTTGCCTTCTGCCGCCATACCGCGCACCGTTGGATAAATCACCTCTTGCATCACGCGCTCATGGATCTCGGGCGTGACCACCGGAGCTGGCGAGTAAGCGCCCATGCCGCCAGTATTGGGGCCACTGTCTTTATCGCCGACGCGTTTATGATCTTGGCTGGTGGCCATAGGGAGAACATTTACGCCATCGACCATGACAATGAAGCTCGCTTCTTCTCCATCTAAGAACTCTTCAATCACCACGCGGCTGCCTGCATCGCCAAAGGCATTGCCTGCGAGCATATCTTGAATCGCGTCTTCGGCCTCTTGCAGCGTCATCGCCACAATGACCCCTTTGCCAGCGGCAAGGCCATCGGCTTTGACCACAATCGGTGCGCCTTGCTGGCGGACGTATGCCAAAGCAGGTTCAATTTCTGTGAAATTAGCGTAAGCCCCAGTAGGAATATGATGACGAGCTAAGAAATCTTTGGTGAACGCTTTAGAGCCTTCGAGCTGCGCTGCCGCTTGAGTCGGGCCAAAAATGGGTAAATCCGCCTTACGGAAAGCATCCACTACGCCAAGCACTAAGGGGGTTTCTGGGCCAACAATGGTCAGTTCAATACGTTTTTCTTGAGCAAAAGCGACCAAACCAGCAATGTCTTCCACTGCAATGTTGACGTTCTCAAGTTTAGGCTCAAGCGCTGTGCCCGCATTACCCGGAGCAACAAAGACAGTTTTAACATTTGGGTTTTGAGCGACTTTCCAACCCAGAGCGTGCTCACGACCGCCAGCACCTATAATCAGAATGTTCATCTATGAGTATCCTTTAACGTATAGAGTTTGTTTGTTGCCATTTACCCCCTCCTAACCTCCCCCTTAAAGGGGGAGGAACTTGGATGACAATATCTCCCCTAAAAGGGAAGCAAGGTCACTTGGTTTCTATTCCCTCCCCTTCTAGGGGAGGGCTAGGGTGGGGTAAGATTTTTAGTGACGGAAGTGACGCATACCAGTAAAGATCATCGCCATACCGTGTTCATCGGCGGCGGCAATCACTTCGTCATCACGCATCGAACCGCCCGGTTGAATCACACACTTGATGCCCGCTTGCGCTGCGGCATCAATGCCGTCACGGAACGGGAAGAAGGCATCAGAAGCCATTACACATCCTTCTACTTGTAAGCCTTCATCGGCCGCTTTAATGCCCGCAATTTTGGCTGAATAAACGCGGCTCATTTGGCCTGCGCCCACGCCAACAGTCATGTCACCTTTTGAGTAAACAATCGCGTTTGATTTGACGTATTTAGCTACTTTCCAGCAGAAAAGAGCATCTTTGATCTCTTCTTCACTCGGCTGGCGCTTGGTTACGATTTTGAGATCATCAAGGCTAACCATGCCTTGATCGCGATCTTGCACCAGCAAGCCACCATTGACGCGTTTCACATCAAAGCCCGTGGTTTTCGCTGACCATTCACCGCACTCAAGCAGGCGCACGTTTTTCTTCGCCGCAACCACTTCAATCGCTTCCGCTGAAACGGTTGGTGCGATGATCACTTCAACAAACTGGCGCTCAACAATCACCGCTGCGGTTTGTGCGTCTAGCTCGCGGTTGAACGCGATGATGCCACCAAAGGCAGACGTTGGGTCGGTTTGGTAAGCGCGGTTGTAGGCTTGAAGAATATCGCTGCCCAAGGCAACGCCGCATGGGTTGGCGTGTTTGACAATCACACACGCTGGCTCAGCGAACTCTTTCACACACTCAAGAGCGGCGTCGGTATCGGCGATGTTGTTGTAAGAGAGCGCTTTACCTTGGAGTTGGCGTGCAGTAGAGACTGACGCTTCCTCTGGGTTGGCTTCAACATAGAAAGCGGCCGCTTGGTGACTGTTCTCACCGTAACGCATGTCTTGTTTTTTCAGGAATTGTTGGTTGAAGGTGCGCGGGAATTTGCTCTCTTCATCACCTTCTTTGTTCTCTCCATAGGATGGAACCATAGTGCCGAAGTAGTTGGCGATCATGCCATCGTAAGCAGCGGTGTGTTCAAAAGCAGCAATCGCAAGGTCAAAACGTGTTTCGAGTGTTAGCGAATTGTTGTTCGCATCCATCTCGGCAATGACACGGTCGTAGTCATGTGCATTCACCACTATGGTCACGTCTTTGTGGTTTTTCGCCGCAGAACGCACCATAGTTGGCCCACCAATGTCGATATTTTCTACCGCATCAGCTAGGGTACAACCTGCTTTAGCAACGGTTTCGGCAAACGGGTAAAGGTTGACGACTACCATATCAATCGGCTTAATACCGTGTTGTTGCATAATGTCGTCATCTTGACCGCGGCGGCCCAACACGCCACCGTGTACTTTCGGGTGCAATGTTTTTACGCGACCGTCCATCATCTCAGGAAAACCGGTGTAGTCAGAAACTTCTGTAACAGCAATACCTTGGTCTGCTAATAAGCGAGCGGTGCCACCAGTAGAAAGAATATCGACACCGCGCTTCGCGAGAGCTTGAGCGAACTCAACAATGCCGGTTTTGTCTGATACGCTGATCAATGCGCGGTGAATAGGACGAGCGTTATTCATGCTTCGGTCTTCCTCAAATCATGGAGTTAATAGGAAATTTGATGGCGCACATTCTAACCAAACAATCATCAAAAAGCTCGCGCAATCGTTTGGCATCGCAAATTTTTTTATAAAAATGGCGATATTGGGTATCAAACGTAATAAAAACGTTAAAGGAGAATGAGATGTTTCAAATTGGAGAGCTCGCCAAACGCTGTAAAGTTTCAACTGATACGCTGCGTTTTTATGAAAAAAATGCGCTAATAAAACCGGCGGGGCGCAGTGAGTCTGGTTATCGTTTATATAATCAAAAAAATCAGCAGCAGGTGAGTTTTATTCTCAAAGCCAAAGAGCTAGGGCTCAGTTTGGATGAGATCAAAGAGTTACTGGAAATAAAGCTGGAAGCGACCGAACACAGCTGTGCGGAAGTGAAATCGATCACCAGTGCTAAGCTAGTGGTGATTGATCAAAAAATCGCCGAGTTAACGACGATTCGTCAAGCGCTAAAAAAAATCAACGATGCGTGCTGCGGTCATATAGACGACAACGCCAGCCACTGCTCAATTTTAGCGGCATTGGAGTGATCTCATCAGCCGATAAGGCGTGAGTTGCTCACACTTTAAAATGGCTAATGCTCTGTTTCAGTTGTTGGCCGCTGTCTGAGAGATATTGACTGGCTGTCGACACTTGATCGGCTTGGGCTGCAGCTTGGGAGCTGTGCTCGGCAATATGAGTCAGATTGCGATTAATCTCTTCTGTAGCGGTGGTTTGCTGGGCGCTTGCCTCAGCAATATGTTCATTGAGTGAGAGAATCTGTTTTACTTGCTCATCGATCTCATTGAGTACTTGCTGAGCTAAAACGGCTTGTTGCTGTGTGGCGGTTGATTGTTGCTGCGTTTGAGCCATAAATTCTCCCAGCTCTTTTGCGCGAGCCTGTAATCTATTGATTATCTGCTCTATCTCGTTGGTGCTGGTTTGAGTACGCGTTGCCAGCGCCCGTACTTCATCCGCGACGACCGCAAAGCCTCGTCCTTGTTCACCAGCACGTGCTGCTTCAATCGCCGCATTCAGGGCCAATAAGTTGGTTTGTTCAGCTATCCCTTGGATGACCGCCAGTATCGCTCCGACATCTTGTGTCTCTTTGGCGAGGTTTTTAGTGGTGGTGTCAGTGGTGGTCAGTAGTGCAGACAAGGAGTCCATAAAATCAGAAGCTTTGCCAATCACCGAGCTGCCTTCTTTGCCTTTGCTGCTGGCCGTATGCGCGGCTTTCGCGGCACTACTCGCCGCATTAGCCACTTCTTGATTACTCGCATGCAGTTCGTTCATCGCTGATGCGACTGTATCGACGGATTGCTGCTGCTCTAAGGCTTTGATTGAGGCATGTTGTGAGAGTTGAGTAAGCTCATTTGCCGAGTGGTTAACATTGTCGGTGATCGGTGTGATATTGGTAATGGTATGACGAATCTTCTCTGTGAACTCATTGAAGGCTTGCGCTATGTGTGACAGCTCATCACTACCTTGCACCGAGAGCTGTTTGGTTAAATCACCGTCGCCTTTGGCGATTTCTTCGAGTGCCTGTTTGGTTTCTTCACACGGTTTAGTGATGCTATTTCCTATCACTACTGAAAGAATCAGCATCACAATAATGACGATGCTAAGAATGAGCAATATCGATTGTAGGCGTTGCCAAATCAACGCATTGACATCGTCGATGTAGACTCCAGAACCGAGGATCCAACCCCAAGGTTTAAATAATTTTACATAAGAGATTTTACCCACATCGACGTTCGAACCTGGTTTGGGCCACATATAGTCGACAAAGCCTTCACCCTGCTGTTTAGCGACTTTAGTAAATTCTACAAACAGTTTTTTTCCGGTCGGGTCTGCGGCATTGGAGAGATCTTTGCCGTCCAATTGGGGCTTCATTGGGTGCATGATCATACTTGGCTGAAGGTCGTTGATCCAAAAATAATCATCAGCATCGTAGCGCAGTTTCGCGATGGCTTGTTTGGCTTGAGTCTGTGCTTGTTGCTCGGACAAGGTGCCATCGATTTGTAATTGGTGGAAGTAACTTAATACGCCGTATCCTGTTTCGACGATGTGGCGAGTTTTTGTCTGTTTTGATTGCATTAAATCGTGTTGGTAACTATTGAGCATCGAGACAAATGGGATCAACAGTAGCAGTGTGGTGACCGTGGTCAGCAGGTATAAACGCGTTCTAATTTTGGTCTGGCGCAAGTTCAGTAAGCTCATTGACGTCACTCCTTGTCAATCTTCCGAGTGGTTTTATCATTATAGGCCCATTTGACTTGGTGTTTAGATTGTTGCGTCGCCGAGCTCATCTTAGTCACTCCATTTTTGGGGGATAAAGCCTTACTCATTGTATGCACTGTTCACGACAAGTGATTTGGGGATCGGTCGGTAAATTTCCATCACATGCACAATGTAACCAGTTTGTTGCGGTCGCGTAAATGCGACAACAGAAGAAGAGAGAGCCCGCTCAAACAATCAGATCTCTTTATTGAATTAATGCAAAGTAAAGCAGCCCGTTGATATTTTAGTTATCCGTTGGGTGAAAATGAAAAAACCGAGCGCAGAGGCTCGGTTTTAAAAGCGATGGTATCTAGTTGCTAGATTTGTGCAGTAGCTAGATTAGTTCATGCCGTATTTTTTTAGCTTCTTACGAAGAGTGCCGCGGTTGATGCCCATCATGGTTGCTGCGCGAGTTTGGTTACCGCGAGTGTACTGCATGATGGTGTCGAGTAGTGGCTGTTCAACTTCAGCAAGAACTAACTCGTATAGTTCTGTCACTTCTTGGCCGTTTAACTGCGCAAGGTAGTTTTTAAGAGATGCTTTAACTGAATCACGTAGTGGCTTTTGCGTGATTTGATCTTGTGAAGTTACGGTTGTTACTGTGAAAGCTTCTGAAGTCAGGTTTTGTTCGAACATATGCGGTCTAGCTCTTCTCTTAATTATGATGCAACGTTATCAAAATAACCTTCGAGCGCGTCAATTTGCAGCGGTGCTGCGTCAATAGCGTTGAAGGTACGGCGAAACTCACTCGCTTGTTCATGTTCTTTCAGATACCAACCCACATGCTTACGAGCGATGCGAGGGCCTAAATACTCACCATAGAAACTGTGGAGAGCCTGTACATGACCAAGCATAATATCTTTCACTTCCGCAGCCGGAAGTTCAGACATCGTGGTGCCGTTTTCCAAATAGTGTTGGATTTCTTGGAAAATCCACGGGCGACCTTGGGCAGGGCGTCCAATCATTAAAGCGTCAGCGCCGGTGTAATCCAGCACGTATTTCGCCTTCTCTGGGCTATCGATATCACCGTTAGCAATAACCGGAATAGAGATGGCGCTTTTCACCGCTTTAATGCTGTCGTATTCGGCCTCGCCTTTGTACATACACGCTTTGGTTCTGCCATGCAGGGCTAAAGCTTGTATGCCGCAGTCTTCGGCTAATTTAGCGATGTAGACACAGTTTTTGTTGTCTGTGTCCCAGCCAGTACGGGTCTTTAATGTCACTGGGACATCAACGGCGTTCACCACCGCTTTCAAGATCTGTTCAATCGTCTCCGGAAATTGGAGTAAGGCTGAACCCGCCAGCTTTTTATTCACTTTTTTTGCTGGGCAACCCATGTTGATGTCGATGATCTGAGCACCGTTCTCAACACTAAATTGGGCTGCATCGGCCATAAGCTGTGGGTCGGCTCCCGCAATTTGTACCGAGCGAATGCCCGATTCGCCCTCATGTACCATACGTTGCATCGACTTTGACGTATTCCATAGAGCAGGATTAGAGGACATCATTTCACTGACGGCCATGCCTGCTCCATAGCGAAGACACAACTCTCGAAATGGTCTGTCAGTTACTCCTGCCATAGGGGCAACGATAAGATTGTTCTTAAGTTGATAGTTTCCGATTTTCAAAACGTCATCACAGTTCTGTACCAGCAAGGGCGCGCATTTTACGCATTTTTTTACTGCGTGAAAAGACTAATATTTGAGCATTTACAATTTGTTTTAGTAAATCGTATAAAATACAGTCTATTAGCACGCAAAGTCTTATCTAGCCTTGCTTGCGACCCGAGATGCGGCACCACTCATTGAGCTCAATTATCGGGTCAATGTGAAGCTCGTCACGATAATGGTTGGCAACTTCTTCGGCTTGAGTGTCCAAAACACCGGACATCGCAAGTTGGCCATTGGGTTTAAGTAACCCTTTTATCACACCATTCAGGTCACGCAGTGGGCCGGCCAAAATGTTGGCCACAACCACGTCAGCGATTAAGCCTTCAGGTTGATCTTGTGGTAAATACACTTCAAGTTGGTCAGCTACACCATTGCGTCCTGCGTTGTCGTTAGAAGCAAGCAGTGCTTGTGGGTCGATATCAATACCGACGACTTTGGCTGCGCCCAATTTGATCGCCGCAATGGCTAGGATGCCTGAACCACAACCAAAATCGATGACGGTTTTGCCTGTCAGATCGAGCCCTTCGAGCCACTCTAAACATAATGCGGTCGTCGGGTGAGTCCCTGTACCGAATGCAAGGCCCGGGTCGAGCATTACGTTGACAGCGTCAGGTTCTGGGATTTCACGCCAGCTTGGGCAAATCCACAAACGTTGACCAAATTTCATCGGGTGGAAGTTGTCCATCCATTCACGTTCCCAGTCTTTATCTTCGAGCTGTTCAACTTTGTAGGCAAAGTCATCACTCAGCAGTTTGCTTGAGCGAATTTGGTCAATGATCCATGCGCTATCGGCTTCGGCATCATACAGCGCCAGCACGTCGGTATCGCCCCAAAGGCGAGTTTCGCCCGGAAGCGGTTCAAAAACAGGGGTGTCGTGAGCATCAAGAAAAGTGACGGATACTGCGCCCGTCTCTTCCATCAGCATGTCGCCAATTGGCTCGGCATTGGCGTTAGTTGCGTTCAGTTTAATTTGAATCCAAGGCATGTCAGTTGCTCTGTTATGTCGTCAGTTGGCGCTGAGTTTAGCAGAAACTGACTCGGCTGCCGAAAACAAAAATGCTCACCGAAGTGAGCATTTGGTCTCTCGCGACGCGAAAATTAGTGCTGTAAACCCAATTTCTTCTCAAGGTAGTGGATGTTCGCTCCACCGTGTTGGAAGTTCTCATCTTGCATGATCGATTGCTGCAAGGTGATATTGGTTTTAATGCCATCGACGATCATTTCATTTAACGCATTTTTCATGCGCGCAATCGCCACGTCACGGTTTTCACCGTAAGTGATGAGCTTGCCGATCATTGAATCGTAATGCGGTGGCACTGTGTAGCCAGCATAAATGTGCGATTCCCAACGAACGCCCATACCGCCCGGCGCGTGAAAACGTTCAATTTTGCCCGGTGAAGGGAGGAAACGAACCGGATCTTCCGCGTTGATACGGCATTCAATTGCATGGCCACGGATCTTGATGTCATCTTGGGTAAACGACAGTGGTTGACCTGCGGCGACGCGAAGCTGTTCTTTGATGAGATCAACGCCAGTGACCATTTCAGTGACTGGGTGCTCAACTTGAATACGCGTGTTCATCTCAATGAAGTAGAACTCGCCGTTTTCGTATAGGAACTCAAACGTACCGGCACCACGATAGCCAATTTCGAGACAAGCGCGTGTACAACGTTCACCGATGTATTTACGCATCTCTTCGGTAATGCCTGGTGCAGGAGCTTCTTCAACCACTTTTTGATGACGACGCTGCATTGAGCAGTCACGTTCACCAAGGTGAATAGCGCCACCTTGACCATCCGCAATAATTTGTACTTCAACGTGACGTGGGTTTTCTAGGAATTTTTCCATGTAAACCATGTCATTGTTGAACGCCGCTTTGGCTTCGGCACGTGTCATTGCGATCGCTTGGGTTAGTTCATTTTCGCTACGAACCACGCGCATACCACGACCGCCGCCGCCGCCAGAAGCTTTGATGATCACAGGGTAGCCAATACGTTTCGCATGAGCTTTGTTTTTGACTTCATCGCCATCCAGTGGGCCGTCAGAACCCGGCACACAAGGAACGCCCGCTTTTTTCATTGCGCTGATGGCTGACACTTTGTCACCCATCATGCGAATGGTATCGGCTTTCGGGCCAACAAAAATGAAGCCTGAACGCTCGACTTGTTCAGCAAAGTCGGCGTTTTCAGAAAGAAAACCGTAACCGGGGTGAATGGCTACTGCGCCAGTCACTTCTGCTGCAGAAATAATGCGTGGAATGTTTAAGTAGCTGTCAATACCACGTGCTGGGCCAATACAGATGGTTTCGTCGGCCAGCAGTACGTGTTTTAAATCACGATCGGCAGTGGAGTGCACGGCAACAGTTTTGATGCCAAGCTCTTTACATGCGCGCAGAATACGAAGTGCAATTTCACCTCGATTCGCGATGACTAATTTATCTAACATAAAGCAAACCTCGATTATTCGATAACAACAAGCGGTTGGTCGAATTCAACGGTCTGGCCGTCTTCAAGTAGGATTGCCGTAACGACACCTGCTTTATCGGCTTCGATTTGGTTCATCATTTTCATCGCTTCAACGATGCATAGTGTGTCACCGACTGAAACACTTTGACCGACTTCGATGAACGCTTTTGAATCTGGACTTGGTGAGCGGTAGAAAGTACCGACCATTGGCGAAAGCACTTGGTGACCTTTTGGCGCTACAGGCGCGGCGGCTTCAGCCGTTGGCGCAGGGGCAGCGACTGGCGCGGCTTGTTGTGCTGGCGCTGGTGCAGCGTAATGCATCTGAGCCATCTGTACTGGCGCAGTGTTACGACTGATGCGTACCGATTCTTCACCTTCAGAGATTTCTAGTTCAGAAATGCCAGATTCTTCTACCAGTTCGATAAGCTTCTTGATTTTACGAATATCCATCTTTTCTTTCTCTTTATCTTGTGAATACGTCAGCCCTTAAGGTTGGGCCGTAGAGTGTTTGTTTATCGTTGATCGTCTGTGGGTTATTTTGCCTGTAGCGCTTTTATGGCAGCTGCAAGAGCAAATTCATAACCTTGTGCACCTAACCCGCAAATCACCCCTTGCGCCTTATCTGACAGATAGGAGTGGTGGCGAAAAGGTTCACGTGCGTGAACATTGGATAGATGCACTTCAATAAATGGGATGGCGACACCCAATAACGCATCGCGCAGTGCCACACTGGTGTGCGTCAATGCGGCGGGATTAATGATGACGAAGTCGACCTTGCCGTAAGCGGCATGGATGGCTTCGATCAGCTCATATTCGCGGTTCGATTGAAGGTGTTCTAACTCAATATCTGCTTTTTGCGCTTGTTCGCGTAATGTCTCGACAATGTGCTCTAAGGTGTCAGAACCATAATGTGCAGGTTCACGTAGCCCTAACAGGTTAAGATTTGGCCCATTTAAGACCAGAATGCGAGATTTAGCAGTCATTGTGTCGACATCTCCCTATATCGTGAAACGAATATTAATATTCCCATATTATTCTTAGGTCAGAGTGAATTTTTCGTCAAAAATTCCCTGAATTTAAGAAATTGCCCAAGATTATAGCTAATTCAGCGCAAATGGCAGCAATTTACTGGTCTTATCAGATAGTTTACTCATTTAATTCTGCAACCGAGTTAACAGAATGAGAAGAAGTGAGAGGGAAAGAAAAAGCCGCCACAAGTGTGACGGCTTAATCATCTCAATGCCTCGCGGCAGGTAGAATCGTTAGCGTTAAGACAATTCTGCTTTTTCGGCGATCAATTTATCCACTACGCTAGGATCGGCCAGTGTCGAGGTATCGCCCAAATTGCTGGTGTCGCCGGTGGCGATTTTACGCAAAATACGGCGCATGATTTTGCCAGAACGGGTTTTGGGCAGTGAATCGGTCCAGTGCAGTACATCGGGCGTTGCAATTGGGCCAATCTCTTTTCGTACCCAATCTTTGACCTCTTTGTGCAACTCGGCACTGGGGTAGACGCCATCATTTAAGGTGATGTAAGCATAAATGGCTTGGCCTTTAATATCGTGTGGCACGCCGACAATTGCCGCTTCTGCAATTTTATCAAAAGCAACCAAAGCTGATTCAATTTCCGCGGTGCCCATGCGGTGGCCAGAAACGTTTAACACGTCATCCACGCGGCCCGTTATCCAGTAGTAGCCATCCTCATCGCGGCGTGCGCCATCACTGGTGAAATACATACCTTTGAAGGTTGAAAAATAGGTTTGTTCAAAACGGTCATGATCGCCATAAACGGTGCGCATTTGGCCCGGCCATGAATCTAAAATAACCAAGTTACCTTCGGCAGCTCCTTCAATGATGTTGCCCATGTTATCGACCAAGGCTGGTTGCACGCCAAAAAATGGCCGTGTGGCCGAACCCGGTTTAAGTGCTGTCGCGCCCGGCAGTGGCGTAATTAAAATGCCACCCGTTTCGGTTTGCCACCATGTATCGACAATCGGTGATTTTTCGTTACCGATGGTTTTGTAGTACCACTCCCACGCTTCTGGGTTAATCGGTTCTCCCACCGAACCCATAATGCGCAAACTGGTGCGTGACGTCTCTTTGACGGCTTCATTGCCTTTCGCCATCAAGGCGCGAATAGCGGTCGGCGCAGTGTAAAGAATGTTAACTTGGTGTTTATCCACCACTTGACTCATGCGGTTGGTGTCTGGGTAGTTGGGAACCCCTTCAAACAGAACGGTTTTTGCACCATTGGCCAAAGGACCGTAAACCAAGTAGGTGTGGCCAGTGATCCAGCCCACATCGGCGGTACACCAAAACACTTCGCCCGGCTGATAGTCAAACACATATTTGAAGGTCATCGCCGCGTAAACAAGGTAGCCACCGGTTGTGTGTAGCACACCTTTGGGTTTACCCGTTGAACCAGAGGTATAGAGGATGAAGAGGGGATCTTCCGCTTTCATGGCTTCGGCTGGGCAGTGGTCGGAAGCTTTTGCGGTTGCTTCATGCCACCACACATCACGATGTTCGTGCCAGTCAATTTGGCCACCAGTGCGTTTAAAGACGATCACTTTGCTGATGTTTTTCACTTCAGGGTGGGTCAAGGCTTCATCGACGTTTTTCTTCAAGGGCACAGCGCGACCGCCACGTACACCTTCGTCGGCAGTGATGACTATTTTGGAATCGGAATCAATGATGCGACCGGAAAGGGCTTCCGGTGAAAAGCCACCAAACACCACAGTATGCACTGCGCCTATTCGAGTACAAGCGAGCATCGCAACGGCTGCTTCTGGCACCATAGGCATGTAAAGACAGACCACATCTCCTTTGCGAACTCCTTGATCTTTTAACACATTAGAAAAGCGACACACTTGTTGATGGAGTTCTTTAAAGGTGAGGGTTTTATCGTCAGCCGGGTCGTCACCTTCCCAGATAATCGCCACTTCATCACCACGAGTGGCAAGGTGGCGATCGATGCAGTTGGCGGAGACGTTTAATGTGCCGTCTTCAAACCAGCGAATATCTACATGGCCAGTATCAAACGAGGTTTGTTTCACTTGAGTGAAAGGCTTAATCCAATCCACAATCTTGCCGTGTTCACTCCAAAAGCCTTCTGGGTCGGTCACTGATTGTTGGTACATCGCTAGGTAAGTGTCATTATCCGCATGTGTTTTGGCTTTGATGTTCTCTTTTACCGGATAAACGTGGGCTTCACTCATTGCTTTTCTCCTTGTGAATTCGAACAATTTCCCTGTTGATTGGCGATCAAATTGCGCTGAAAGGAAAATCTGTATGTGGGTAACTGTCAGTCAGAGTGCGATTTTCTACAATTAGACTTTAGGATGAGTGTGGGGTAAGTGCTAGCGCGAGTAAGGTGCAACAAAGGGAGGCAGATCACCTTTGGTCAAGCGCACAAACACTAATGCCGCGGCGATGGCATCTTGCAGCGCGTCGTGTTTATCTTGCATCGGCAAGTCGAGATGGCGACAAATCGCCTCTAAGCTGAGGTCGATGTACGCGTTCGGCAGCATTCTCTCTAACTGATCATGATAGATTTGACTTACTTCGATGAGGGCATTGGGCAGTGGAAAGCCTAAATGTCGCCGGCAAGCGAGGTCGAGGATTTTTTTGTCATAACGAATGTGGTAGCCCACTAAAGGTCGGTTGCCGATAAAGTCTAATAGGTGAGTGATGGCCTCTTGCTCATCGATGCCATCGACCAGATCTTGATGGCGAATTTTGTGGATTTTGACTGAACCCGAGTCGAGCGATTGTGGCGCGCTCAAACGCACTTCAAATGGCTGGCTGGTTAAAATGCGGTTGTCGATAATTTTGGTGGCGGCAATCGTCACTAACTCGGCGCGATTCGGGTCAAGGCTGGTGGTTTCGCAATCGAGCGATACATATTCCCCTTGCATCGGCGTTGCAAACAGCGGCTGATAAGGCGAGTCTTTTAGTTTGTGAAACCAATAATGGCGTGTAAACCAATTCAATTTTCAGACTCCACTATTCGCGAATTTGATAGTGATAGCCAAGCCACTGCTTGAATTTTTTCACCACGTGTAAACTGTGCCTGAGCAGGTCACGCTCGGTTCGGTCGAGCTGTTTTAAATCGAGTTTATTGGTGCTGTGTTGATTGCTCAGTTGCTGAGCTAAGCGCAATTTAAAGAACTGTTTGAGCGCTTCACTGAGATTATCGGCGGTTTCTTTTTCCAAAACCCGTTGCTCTACTAGCGCCTCGATGCGTTCAAAGGTGTTGTTTTGTTGAACTTGATGTTCAAGGCTTAGGGCGCGAATGCCATGCACAATCGGGAAAATGCCACCTTGTTTAATATCTAAGCCAGATTTGGAGTGTTTTACGGTGCCAAACAGCGTGAGTGGCACAGAAAAGCTCAGCGCGGGGCGAGTAAACTCCATCAAAATCAATTCTTGGTCGGCCATTAAATGGCTCAAGTGCTGTTTAATAGGGGCCAATAAGTGTTTGTTGCCCGCGACGGCGTGTGCGTCGGCCATGATCGCAATGTCCATCACTTGCTCGGGTTTGGCCGCTTTTACCCATTGGCTAAGCGTGGTTTTCCACTCATTTTGGCTTTTGACCCATTTGGGATTATTGACCATCACATTGCCTGGACAAAGCGGATAGCCGAGCTGCTGTAAGGTGTGGGTGAGCGTGTCCATGACCACACCCATTTGATGCCACTGCAAGCCATCTTTGATGATCAGCGCGTTATCTTGGTCGGTTTTGAGGATCTGCTCTCCACGGCCTTCGGAGCCGAGTACGATCAAGCAGCAGTGATCATGCAGCGCGGGTGGCACAACCAAATGAAAGGCTTTTTCGATGATCTGTTCATTGACTGCTGAAATCAGCTCCATAATAAAACGAGTGCGAATGCCATTGTTGATTAGGCTTTCAACCAGTTGCCGTTGTTTGTTGGAGGCGAGAGCTAACTCTTCCACGCAGTTGGCGCGAGCAATACTTAACGTCAGCACGTGAGAATGAGTGGAGAAAGCACTGAGAATTTGTGTCATGTCCAGCATGCCAACGGCTTGATGACCATCACACACCATCACTCGTTTTATGCGGTTGCGCGTCATGGCAATCATCGCATTAAACAGAAAATCGCCATCGTTGATGTGCAGCACAGGAAAGGTAGCAATTTCCCCAACAGGGGTATCGAGCGGGTGGTTATCGAGCATGACGGAATGCAGCATATTGGTGCGCGTGACGATAGCATAAGGGTGCGCACTGGGGTTTTCGATTAAGCGTTGATCATGCTCGGCAAGACGAACTAAGGCCGCATCAACTCCGTTATCGCGTAATTGCTGGGTCACTTGGTTGAGCGGTTGATCTGGGTTTAAAATCATCGGTGGATGGTAAATCGAGTCATCCACCTTAGTTAAAATAAATTCGGCTAAATTCTTTTGCTGATGCGCCACATCAAGCAGAGCTTGGCGTTTGGCGAGGTTATTGTCGAAGTAGGCGGCGAACTGACCGTTGTTATTATACAGTTCGAGAAAGACGGCTTTCGGCAGAAGATAGCTTAAGGTATCTTCCAGCGCCAAATACTGATGCTTGGCTTTTTCTTCAAACAGTGCGCGTACATCAAACATGTCATCGTTGGCGTAGTGAGCAAAAATCTCTTTGCCATCTGGCGAGCGTTCTTCGACCGCGCCTTTGATCAGTACGTGTAGATACACGCTGGGTCTGTCACTGGCCTGCAGCAGATCGTTGCTACGAAAATACGCCACATCCAAGGATGAGCGAAGTCGCTGTTGCTGCGGCGGTGTTAAGCGGTCAAAGGGCGGTGACTGCATGTTGAATTTGTCAGGCATAACGATCGTCACTCAGAAGAAATTCCTATCTAAGTGTGACAAAAATCGCCACTACCTCCAGACGACTTTGGTCTAATGAGTGATATGACCCGCAAGGTTGTGAATAAGGAAACAGATTTGTCAGTAAACTTCCCTTTTTAGAAGCCTAAACTGCCTGCATAATACGGCGGTTTTCTCTCCCTCATTTTGTTCAGGATGAATCATGCTTAACCCCTCTCCATATGGTTGGATATCGCAGTACTTTATTGGTTTCTTCTTTGCGTATGGCGTTTACTTGCCATTTTGGGCGCTGTGGTTTGAAACCCAAGGTGTGTCTGCAACCGATATTGGCGTATTAATCGGTATGGGCTTTGCCACGCGTTGCGTCGCTAATTTGGTGATTACGCCGCGTATCCATAAGGCCGAGCTTCTTCTACCAGCACTGCGTTGGTTAAGTTTGGCGGCGTTTTTATTTATTGGTTTTCACTTCTTTACGGGCGGCAGTTTCTGGCTGATGGCATTAGCCACTGTGTTGTTCAACCTCTGCTGTGGCCCCGTGGTGCCGCTATCCGATGCGATGGCTAACTATTATGCGCGCTTAAAAATGCTCGATTATGGTCGCACTCGCTTATGGGGGTCGGTAGCTTTTATCGCCGGCTCTACTGTGGTTGGCGTACTTGTGGCACGTTATGGTTCTGACATGATCCTCTACACCGCCTTGGCTGGGGTGTTTGTTTCGCTATTGATTAGCTTGCGCAATCCCAACCCAATGCCCGTGACGGTTGGTGATGCACATGCCGTCCGACCGAAACTGACGCAGTTATTGCGTGAGTGGCCAGTGATAAAATTCTTGATTTTAGCGGCGCTAATACAGGGCAGTCATGCGGCGTATTACAGTTTCAGTTCGATTCACTGGAAAGCGGCGGGGCATTCGGAAGAGCTGATTGGCTATTTATGGAGTTTAGGGGTTGCCGCTGAAGTCGCGGTATTTGCGCTCAGCAAACGCCTTTTTTCAGGGTGGTCACTACGCACATTATTTGTTGTCGCGTCGATTGGGGTTGTGGTGCGTTGGACGTTAATGGCGTCGACCACCGCGCTGCTTGCGCTGGGGACGATTCAACTGCTGCATGGGGTGACGTTTGCGATGGCGCATATAGCGGCGATTCAATACATTCAGCACGCACCGCAAAGCAAAATGGTGGCTATGCAAGCACTGTATAACGCCATTCCACTTGGGGCATTTATTGCGTTGATGACTACCTTGAGTGGCTGGGGTTATGAACGCTGGGGCGCGAATGTATTTTGGGCGATGGCGGCAATGGGTATCTTAGCGCTATTGATCAAAGTCGAACCGACCTCATCTAACGTGTCAGGTATTGAGGTAATGAAAGCTACGCCTGAAGCACAGAATTAACCTTAACTGATTGAGATTAAAAATTATCCTTAGTTAAATGAAGCCTCTTCTTGGAAGAGGCTTTTTTGAACCGATAAGGATATCAAATGCAAGGATGGATCGTCGTTCCCGTTTCGCTCGCTTATTTAGGCGTGCTGTTTCTCATCGCTTGGTATGGTGATAGGCAAAGCCAATGGCTGGCGAAATGGCGACCGTGGATCTACAGCTTATCGATCGCGGTCTATTGCACCTCTTGGACTTTTTACGGCACTGTGGGTCAAGCGGCTAGCAACCCTTGGTCATTTCTGCCTATCTACATTGCGCCTATTTTAGTGTTTACCCTTGGCTGGCGTATGTTGGCGCGGCTGATTTTGATTGCGAAGCGCGAACATATTACCTCCATCGCCGATTTTATTGCTGCTCGCTACGGAAAATCGCAAGGATTAGCGGTAACCGTAACTTTGATTGCCGTGGTGGGCATTTTACCTTACATCGCCTTGCAACTGCGCGGCATCACTATGGGGCTTGAGATTGTCGCCCCCAACCTCGCTACGCAATTTGGTTATCAGAATTATCACGTCTCGTGGTTTGTGGTCGCGGCTTTAGCGCTATTTACTATGCTGTTTGGTACACGGCATATTGATAACACCGAGCACCACCGCGGCATGATGATGGCGATTGCGTTTGAATCGATTGTTAAATTGGTCGCTTTTTTAACCGTGGGCGGTTTCATCATTTATCTGGCTTCAAGCCGTGAAACGGTTGATCTAAGTGCGATTGCCCTGCAGACGTATCAAGCGCCCAACTGGCCAACGCTGTTGATCCACACCGTATTAACCATGATGGCGATCATCTGCTTACCGCGTCAGTTTCATACCATGGTGGTAGAAAATGAACGCGCGCAAGATCTACACACGGCGCGCTGGCTATTTCCTCTTTACCTGACTTTGATGGGGTTATTTGTTCTACCTATTGCATGGGTTGGGCAAAGTTTGCTAAGCGGCAGCCCTGCCGATACTTATGTACTCAGCGTGCCTATGTCGGTGGGCGCCGAGCAGATAGCGTTACTGGCGTTTTTAGGTGGCACATCAGCGGCCAGCGGCATGGTGATTGTCTCGACCATCGCATTGGCTATCATGGTTTCTAATGATTTGGTGATGCCGCTTCTGTTGCGCCGCATGCGCTTAACTCAGCGCAACTACCGTCATTTATCTGGGTTGTTGCTCAACATCCGTCGCGGGTTGATTCTATTGCTGCTGCTTGGCGCTTGGGGTTTTTATCAGGCGTTGGATGCGATTGGTTCTTTATCGGCGATCGGTTTTCTCTCATTTGCGGCGATTACCCAATTTGCCCCTTCATTGATTGGTGGCATGTACTGGCGTGAAGGCAACCGCAAAGGCGTTTATGTTGGATTGGCGGTCGGTTTTACTGTGTGGCTAGTAACCTTAATGAGCCAAACCGACATGCTGGCGGGCGATGCACAAACTAACGTTCTGTTATGGATGATCACCCCGCCGGATTGGTTGGTTCAGATGGGGCTGAAAAACTCAGATTGGGGCATGATGCTCAGTGTTGCTCTTAACACATTCTGCTACGTTGTTGTCTCTATGGTGACTCGTCCGAGTTTGAGTGAGCGTTTACAATCGGCCTCTTTTGTCGGTACGCCGCTGCCTGAGAGTGAGAATCTCAGCTTGTATCAAAGCCGCGTGACAGTGGCTGAGCTTGAAATGTTGGCCGCCCGTTTTGTGGGGCGCACTCGCGTTCGCACTGCCTTTCGCCAATATTGGAGCCAGCAGAGGGAGACGTTACTACCTAACCAACAAGCGCCATCTACCTTAATCCGTCATACAGAAAGAGTGCTGGCGGGGGTGTTTGGTGCTTCTTCGGCCAAATTGGTGCTCACTTCCGCGCTGCAAGGACGCAACATGCAGCTTGAGGAAGTGGCGACCATTGTTGATGAAGCATCCGAACTGTACGACTTTAGTCGCGGCTTATTGCAAGGGGCCATTGAGCATATTGGTCAAGGAATTACCGTGGTCGATAAAAAGCTACGGCTGGTGGCGTGGAATCAACGCTATCTCGAACTGTTTGAGTTTCCCGCTGGGCTGATTCAAGTGGGGCGGCCGATTGCGGATGTGATACGGCACAACGCGCAACACGGATTATGCGGCCCTGGTGACCCTGAGGATCACGTGCGGCGGCGGGTGTATCACCTTGAGCAAGGAACCAGACACACTTCGGCGCGTATTCGTCCTGATGGACGAGTTATTGAAGTGCAAGGCAACCCGATGCCGGGCGGCGGTTTTGTGATGAGCTTTAGCGACATCACCGTTTTTCGCGAGGCGGAGCAGGCATTAAAAGAGGCCAATGAAACCTTGGAAGAGCGCGTGCACCAACGCACCCTAGAGCTTGAAACCCTCAACAAACGCTTGGTGGCGGCAACTCAAAAATCAGACCAAGAATCGCAATCAAAATCGCGCTTTTTGGCCGCTGTCAGCCACGATTTAATGCAGCCGTTGAACGCTGCGCGCCTGTTTGCCTCTTCGCTCTCGGAGGTGGCCAAAGAGACGGAAGTGAAAACGTTGGCGGGTTATATAGAGAGTGCTCTGGGCGCGGCTGAAGATCTGATTGGTGATTTGCTGGATATTTCACGTTTAGAGTCCGGTAAGCTCGATGTGCATTCTCATAGCTTTGCTATTAATGATGTATTTTCGAATCTTAACGCTGAATTTAGCGCCTTAGCTAAGCAGCAAGGGATTGATTTTAAAGTGATCCCATCCTCGCTCTATGTGATGTCTGACCCTAAATTATTACGTCGCGTGGTACAAAACTTTCTCACTAACGCGTTTCGCTACAACCCTAAAGGTAAAGTGGTGCTGGGTGTACGCCGAGTGCGAGATCAGGTCAGGATTGATGTTTGGGATAATGGCATTGGTATCGAGCAAGATAAGCAGCAAGAAATCTTCGAAGAGTTTAACCGTGGTAGTCAAGTCCGTTCTGACCAAGGTTTGGGGCTCGGTTTAGCGATTTCAAAAGGCATTGCATATGTGCTGGGTCATGAAATTTCGATGCGCTCTTGGCATGGAAAAGGCAGCGTGTTTTCGCTCTCTTTGACGCGCGCTGAAGCTGTCAAACAGGCTCCGACACTGGCGATAGAACAAGGTATGCCATCTGATCTCAATCATCTGCGCGTACTGTGTGTGGACAACGAAGCTGATATTTTAGTTGGCATGAACGATCTGCTCGCAAGGTGGGGGTGTGATGTCAAAGTAGCCGCGGACTTACTGCAAAGCCTGAAAGCATTAGAAAACAATTGGTTGCCTGATGTTATTTTGTCGGATTACCGCTTAGATAATGGTCGCACTGGTTTAGAAGTGTTGCAGCAGTGTCGCTTGCGGCTTGGAGATAGCTTTGAAGGGGTCATCATCAGCGCTGATCGCACTGAAGAGATGATGGATGCGATTAAATCCAATGGCTTTAGCTTTATTCCCAAACCAATAAAACCACTCAAACTGCGCGCGCTGTTGAATCGAGTTAATTAAGCATGCAGCATAAAGCCGATGCGTGGGCATCGGCTTTATGGTTGTTATCACACTTCACTGCGGAGCGAACATCGAGCATGACGCTCGCAGGTGAAGATTAGTGGTCGTGAGCTTGCCCCGCGCCTTTCGGGAAGCGGATTGACTCCACCATTTCTTGCACTTCGGTTGGAACTTCTGCGGTAAATTTATTCACCACAATCGATACCACGAAGTTCAAACACATACCTAACGTACCAATGCCTTCAGGGCTGATACCAAACAACCAGTTATCTGGCGTGCTGGCTGCCGGGTTAATGAATTTGAAGTAGATGATGTAGGTTGCAGTAAAGATAATCCCTGCGACCATGCCCGCGATCGCGCCTTCTTTATTCATCTTCTTGTAGAAGATACCCAAAATAATGGCCGGGAAGAAGGAGGCGGCTGCCAATCCGAAGGCAAACGCTACCACCTGAGCCACAAAACCCGGTGGGTTAATGCCTAGGTAACCAGCACCCACAATCGCAATGATGGCGGCTAAGCGTGCGGCTAACAGCTCTTGTTTATCGGTCATGTTTGGTTTGAAGCCTTTCTTCAATAAGTCGTGAGAAATTGACGTCGAGATAACCAATAAAAGACCTGCAGCTGTCGAAAGCGCAGCCGCTAAACCCCCAGCTGCGAGTAAGCCAACCACCCAGTTTGGCAGTTTTGCCAGTTCAGGAGACGCCAATACGATGATGTCACGGTTAATGTTCATCTCGTTGCGCTCATCGCCAGAGTAGAACATACGACCGTCGTTGTTCTTATCTTTCCAGCTTACAAGGCCAGTATTCTCCCAGTTCTTAAACCAAGTAGGCGCGTCTGTTGCGGGTACGCCTTGCATGTCTGGGCCATTAATGGTCTCAATCATGTTCACGCGAGCAAAAGCGGCAACACCTGGCGCTGTGGTGTATAGCAAAGAGATGAACAGCAATGCCCAACCTGCTGAGATACGCGCATCACGCACTTTAGGCACAGTGAAGAAGCGAATAATGACGTGAGGAAGACCAGCAGTACCCACCATCAAGGCTGCGCAGATAAAGAACACGTCAACCTTGCTCTTGTTGCCTTCGGTATAAGCGGTGAAGCCGAGCTCTTGAGTTAAGCCATCGAGTTTATCGAGTAGGTAAACATCGGTACCGGTAATGGTTGAGCCCATACCAATTTGTGGCAGAGGGTTACCTGTCATCATGATCGAGGTGAAAATGGCGGGAACAAGGAAGGCGAAAATGAGCACGCAGAACTGTGCAACTTGCGTATAAGTGATGCCTTTCATGCCACCGAGTACCGCATAGAAAAACACGATCCCCATACCGATGACGATACCAACGTTAATATCCACTTCGAGGAAGCGAGAGAATACCACGCCGACGCCGCGCATTTGCCCCGCAACATAAGTAAACGAGATAAAGATGGCGCAAAATACCGCCACCATGCGCGCGGTTTTTGAGTAGTATCGCTCACCGATAAAATCTGGCACGGTGAACTGGCCAAATTTACGCAAATAAGGTGCAAGGCAAAGTGCCAATAACACATAGCCGCCTGTCCAGCCCATCAAGTACACGGTACCATCATAGCCAATGAACGAGATGATACCCGCCATTGAGATAAATGAAGCGGCTGACATCCAGTCCGCTGCGGTTGCCATGCCGTTGGCAACAGGGTGAACACCACCGCCAGCAACATAGAATTCACTGGTCGATCCTGCACGGGCCCAAATGGCAATGCCGATATAGAGTGCAAACGTAATACCGACCAGAATAAACGTCCAAGTTTGAATATCCATTTCGTAAACCTCTTAGTCTTCCTGTACGTTGTATTTCTTATCGAGCGCATTCATGCGCACAACGTAAATAAAGATCAAGGCGACAAAGGTATAGATGGACCCTTGTTGTGCGAACCAGAACCCTAGTTTGAACCCGCCTAAATGAATCGTATTAAGTGCGTCGACGAAAAGAACGCCTGCACCATATGATACCAAGAACCACACTGCCAGCAGTGAGCCCATAATTCCCAAGTTTTCCTTCCAGTAGGCTTGAGCATGCTCGGTTGATTGGAACGCCATGACCTTCTCCTTCGGTTTGCATATCGTAGTGTTAATTTAATGTCACAAAACTAAGATAGCAGTGAAAGGGTGGTGGGTCTGTGCAACTTTAGTCGGGAGGTTGTTTTTTCCAATTCATTGTAACTAAATGAAATGCCTCAATTTAGAAGGCCTTTCTTATGTTGAATAAATGTTAAATTAGCCAAAAGTATAAGATTATAAGCTCTTGATTGGAAAATCGCTCATGGAGAGTTAACGATTTTTTATGTGGTTGGTTATTCATGCCGCGATAAAAACGATCAATGTTTACATAAAGTTGTCTTAAAAACGGATTAAACTAAGGCACAATGGAACGCGAATTTATGTTGGTTATTCAATCAATAATAATTAAATCAATAAGGAAGGAATATGGATGCAATCGCTATCAATGGTTTTTTTCTCGTAGGTGCTTTGCTGATTGCATTAAGTGTGTTGTTAAGTCCAGTCTCTTCTAAGTTAGGAATTCCTATTCTGCTCGTTTTTTTATTGGTGGGTATGTTGGCTGGGGAGGATGGCCCCGGTGGCATCTTATTTGATAATTATCCGATTGCTTATTTAGTCAGTAACTTAGCGCTTGCCATCATCTTATTGGATGGCGGCATGCGTACCCGTGTTGCCAGTTTTCGGATTGCCTTTTGGCCGTCAGTTTCGTTAGCGACGTTTGGGGTGGCGATCACCACCATTCTCACCGGCTTGATGGCGGCGTGGCTGTTTAATTTGGAATTGCTGCAAGGTATTTTGGTGGGTGCGATTGTTGGCTCAACCGATGCGGCGGCGGTTTTTTCCCTGCTTAAAGGGAGAAGCTTGAATGAGCGCGTCGGTTCAACGTTAGAGATAGAATCGGGCACTAACGATCCAATGGCGGTGTTTTTAACCGTGACGTTAATTGCGGTACTGGGTAGCCAAGGCGATGATCTCAGCGCAGGATTCTTGCTGCTGAGTTTTATCCAGCAATTTGGCCTCGGGGCTTTATTTGGATTAGCCGGAGGTTGGCTGCTCTGGAAGCTGATTAATAGCAATCAACTTCCAGAAGGGCTCTACTCCATTTTGGCCATCAGTGGCGGTTTGATTATCTTTGCGCTGTCCAATTCACTCGGCGGCAGTGGTATTTTATCCATCTACTTGACAGGTTTACTGTTGGGCAATAAACCGACCCGTTGCCGCTATTCCATTTTGAACGTACTGGATGGGATGACGTGGCTTAGCCAAATTGGTATGTTCTTGGTGCTTGGGTTATTGGTTACACCTTCTGAATTGCTGACCATTGCGGTGCCGGGCTTTGCGCTCGCTTTTGGTATGATTTTGTTTGCGCGCCCCATTTCTGTATGGATTGGTTTATTGCCATTCAAAGCATTTACTGCGCGTGAAAAGTGGTTTATCTCTTGGGTTGGACTGCGCGGCGCTGTGCCCATTATTTTAGCGGTTTTCCCAATGATGGCCGGTTTACCGAATGCGCAGCTCTATTTCAACTTAGCCTTCTTCGTGGTGATGGTGTCGCTAGTGGTACAAGGGGGAACCTTGATGAAAGCGGCCGCTTTGGCTCGCGTTGAACTACCGCCCAAACCTGAGCCAATTTCACGTACCGGTGTTGAGATATACCCGTGCAGCGAATGGGAAATGTTGGTCTATAAACTCAAACAAGATAAATGGTGTATTGGTGAGCCATTACGCAACCTCTCTATGCCTGAAGGAACACGTATTACCGCTGTGTTTCGTGACGAGCAACTGCTTCACCCATCGGGCAGCACCAAGTTGCAAGAGGGCGATGTCTTGTGCGTGTTAGCACAGGAGAAAGATCTCGAATCACTGAGCAACCTATTTAGTGAAGCGCCAGAAAAAGCCTCGTTAGAGCGCTTCTTTGGTGACTTCTTTTTGGATGTGGATGCAAAACTCGTTGACGTTGCTGCCTATTATGGTTTGACGATTGTACACCTCAATCAAGAGATGACGCTCAACGATTTGCTGATCCAAGAGCTCGGAGCCACACAAGTACTGGGTGACCATTTTGAATGGCAAGGTCTGTATCTGGTCGTGGCGGACGTGGCCGATTGGCAAGCAACCAAAGTCGGTTTGCGATTACCTTTAGAAGAGACGTTAGATGAAGCGAGCGAGTAGCCGACTACTCGCCCAACTCATTGAGTAAAATTACTGCTTGAGTGCGGTTTTTAACCCCAAGTTTACGGAAAATAGCCGTCATGTGCGCTTTGATGGTCGCCTCAGAAACATTAAGCTCATAGGCAATTTGTTTGTTGAGTAGCCCATCAGAAAGCATGCCTAATACTTTGTATTGTTGCGGGGTTAAGGCGGCAATTTTCTTGGTTAAATCATTGCATGCGGCGTGATTGGCAATTAGCCCTTCAGGGAAAAATGGGTCACCGGCTAGGACTTGATTGAGCGCCGAGATCAGCGCGCGCATGTCACTCGATTTAGGAATAAAACCAAAGGCACCGTGGCTTTTTACTTGCGCCACCACCGAAGGTTCTTCACTGGCTGAAATCACCACAATCGGTAAATCAGGGTATTCGGCTCGCAAGTGAATGAGCCCTGACATCCCATTTGCGCCTGGCATTTTGAGATCCAACAGCAGCAAATCCACATCGCTCTGTTTGGTTAATAAGGCTAACAGGGCATCTAGCGAATCCGCTTCCAATAAATTGGCACCGCTTATCGCCATATGCACTGATTGAAATAGCGCATTGCGAAACAGAGGGTGGTCGTCAGCAATGATGATGGTGTAGGTCGAATCCATGACGTTTTACACTTTTAGCAATGTCGTTAAATCGATTATTGACCGCGATCTCTCACTGAACAATCTTTATACGCTAAAAGTCTGAACTGTATCCACTTTTTGTCTGATACTGAGTAGTGACTGAGCCTGATCTGAGAGTGGTGCATGCCAAGCGGTTCGAGAAGAAGTGATGGCGTTCACGCGCGATTATTGCCGACTGTTGCAATGGTTTGCTCAAACAGGCGGCAATAATCGGTAAACCTTAAAGCTGGTGGGCGATGAGGTGCGCTAAAAAGCGATCGGCTGGCATAAAACCGCTGATACGTGCGTTTGAAACGCGTTCACCTTGCGCATTCCAAAAATCAATCGTCGGTAACCCTAGCACGTTCATCGCCTTGAGCAGCTCAATATCTTGTGGCTGATTTTTGGTGACGTCCGCTTGCAATAGCACAAAGTTTTGCAGTTTCTGCGCGACCTCTTGCTGATGGAAAGTGTATTTTTCAAACTCTTTACACGCCACGCACCAGTCGGCGTAGAAATCGAGCATGACGGGTTTACCTGCTAATTTGGCTTGGCTCAACTGCAAGTTGAGCTCGGCAATATTATTCACCCGAATGAACTCGACATGGCTACGGCTTGCTAGGTTGGTTTGTTCTGGCTTAAACCACACATCCAACGCAGGTTGCGCTGAAGCAAACAGACCCAATACCGCAATAATGCCAACCATGCTCTGTTTCCAGCCACCAAACGGCAAGCTGTTTTTACAATGATAGAGCCAACCAAACGCGACGATCCCAAGCGCAGACCAGAGCGCCGTTGACCACACTGGTGGCAATAAGCGTTCAAGTAAGAAGATCGGCGCAGCCAGTAAAATAAAGCCAAATAGTGTTTTGACTCTCTCCATCCAGCCACCGGCTTTGGGGAGTAGTTTGTTACCAAATACGGCGACCAAAATCAGCGGAATCCCCATGCCCATTGCTAAGGCATACAGTGCAATCGCCCCCGTGAATAGGTCGCCACTTTGCGCGACATACAGCAGCGCGCCAGAAAGAGGCGCGGTGGTGCACGGTGAGCAAACCAAACCGGAAATCGCGCCCATGGCAAACACGCCAAGACTGTTCCCGCCTTGCTGCTTATTACTCAGGCTGCTTAGCCACGTCTGCACTTTGCTTGGCAGTTGTAAGGTATAAACGCCAAACATCGACAGGGCGAGTAGCACAAATAGGGTACTGAGGCCAATCAGTACATAAGGGTGCTGCATCGCGGCTTGAAATTGTAACCCAGCCGAAGCGACGACTAGGCCAAGCACGGTATAAGTGAGCGCCATACCTTGCACGTAAATAAACGATAAAATCAACGCGCGCCGTGGTGAAAGTTGGCCACGGCCAAGCACGATACTGGTGAGGATCGGGTACATCGGGAGTACGCAAGGGGTAAAGGCGAGGCCAACGCCAAGTGCTAAAAAGAGCAGCGGTGTCCACCAAGAATCGGCGAGGCGGCTTGCTAGCCCGTCTTGTTCAGCCACGGGCGCTTTTGGCGAATCTGTTTCGCTTTTCGCCATATTGGCCGCCGTGTTGTTGTCAGAGCGAGTATCGCTTGCCACAGCTTGAAGGTCGATAATTCGCGTTTCTGGTGGATAGCAAAAGCCCGCTTTTGCACACCCTTGGTACTGGATAATTAATTTGGCGTTCGCTGCTGCACTGAGGAGCGGTACGTCGACAAACAGTGGCTCAGTATAAATCTTCACATCACCAAAAAATTCATCGTGATATGGCTGACCATCGAGCATCTCGATTTCACCAAGCTGTGCATTTTCGGCGCTGATACTGATCCGATCTTGGTAGAGGTAATAGCCCTGCTTGACCTGCCAATCTAAGAAGATCTGCTTACCTTGCTGCTCAGCATGAAAAGGAAATGCTTGGTCAACAGGGACAAATTGATTGTCGGCTGAGGCCAAACCGAGGTTGTTACCACTATTGAATGGATTGTCATTGCCGAAGACCGCCAACGCAGGTTGGGAAAGTGTCAGCAGAGCTAGCAGTACAAAGGAAAAGAGTAGGCGCATACAAAAATCGAGTCTTCATTAGGTGAGTGTCATCTTAACCCAATCAGACCGCTTTTCGGCGCAATAAGTTTCACAGTGATGGAAAAATCGTCGCTGATGAGGCAGTGAAGCGAGAAAAGCCAAGTGAGGTTGTGGAGCTCACTTGGCTGGGCGATGGGGGTTAAGCGACACCTAGGCGAGTTTTCACCACCGCTTCACACGCTTCAATATTATTGATGTCTTTGGGAATAATAAGCACAGTGTCATTACCACCGACCGTTCCTAAAATCTCAGTGTGGGGATCAATATCAACCAATCGCGCGACCAATTGAGCACTTCCAGGATGAGTTTTCACCACCACAGTGGATTGATTGTGAGTGATAAACTCAATTTGTGAGGCGATAGATGACTCAACACGCACTGGCGCGGTTTCGACCGTAATGCAGTACACTTTTTTGCCGCACGCATTTTGCACTTTCACCACACCAAGTTGGGAAAGCAAGCGTGACACAGTGGATTGGCTAATGCCCTCATAGCCGAGCTCTATTAGCCTGAGTCGTAGCTCATTTTGGTTAGCAAAACTTTGTTGTTGTAGGATTTTTTTACAAGCGGAAGCTAACGTTTTGTCATCGGTTTGCATTGCGCCGTGGGGGATTTTTCTGTTCACGGGCGGTTCCTTTTATACACGCTACTGCGTCTGGGGTATCGGTGATCCTTACCATGCCAGCACACTCCCAAAGCCATAGAGTGTGAGTTCACGTTATGTTTAACGCCAATGGCGCAACGGTTGAGCATTGCTCTTTTCCCCTCTATAAGTGGTGGGGGATTATTATTGATGCCTGTAGCTTAACATTAATCAATGTGTCGCTTTTTGCGGGGGATCACCAAATAATAAACTAGATTACCGATTGATTTTTGGCGTTTTATGTTGATTTGATGGAATAATATGCACGGAAATATGCAAGATTCGTAAGTTGGTCCAGCGCCGAGTTAGGACGCTGGAGGCTGGCAGGGCTGTAAACGCGATGGATGCGCGCTTAGTGCTGTTTTAGCAACGTTCAGTCATGATTTCGCGCGAGAATACTTTCTCACAATAGTGGCATTTGAGATGCACATTCTCTTGTTTGAGTTGCACTTTAAAGCGGCTCTCGACAGGCTCGCCATGAGAGATGCAGTTGCTGTTTGGGCAACGAAATACGCTGTCAATTCTCTCAGGCAAAGTGAGGGTCAGTTTGTTGACCACTTTATACTCTTCAATTTGATTGACGGTGGCTTTCGGGGCATACAGTGCTAATTGGTTCGCTTGCTCTTTGGTGAGATAAAGGTTTTCTATTTTAATCAGATCTTTATTACCTAACGCAGAAGAGGGTAGGTTTAGGCCAATCGTCACACGTTGATTGGTTTCATTTAACTTAAACAAAGAGAGAATTTTGATCCCAAGGTTGGCAGGGATATGGTCAATCACGCTACCGTTACGAATCGCTTCAACTTGCAATTGGGTCTCTTTTACCATGATGTTATCTCCTACTTATAAGGTTGGGTTAAGAACAAGGGCTAATAAAGCTTCACGCGCATAAACGCCGTTTTCGGCTTGTTGGAAATAGTAGGCGTAAGGTGTTTTATCGACATCGGTGGTGATTTCATCGACCCGAGGCAGTGGGTGCAGCACTTTTAAATTGTGGCGCGCTTCTTTTAATGTTTCTGCGGTTAAGATGTAAGCCGATTTCATATGTGCGTATTCGGATGCATCAAAGCGTTCTTTTTGTACGCGCGTCATGTACAGCACATCCAGTTCAGGCACGACCTCTTCAATGCTGGCGTGCAAACTAAACGCAATGCCAGCCTCTGAGAGCTCTTCGCAAATGTAATCCGGCATCGCCAGCACTTCTGGGGCGATAAAAAAGAAACGTACATTGTTGAATTTCGATAAGGCTTGGGTGAGCGAATGGACGGTGCGGCCATATTTTAAGTCGCCGACGAACGCGACGTTAAGGTTATCGAGCCTGCCTTGCGTTTCATAAATGGAAAACAGATCGAGCAAGGTTTGGGTTGGATGTTGGTTAGCACCATCGCCACCGTTGACTACGGGAACGCCGTTGGAAAACTCAGAGGCTAAACGTGCAGCGCCTTCTTGTGGGTGGCGCATGACAAATGCATCGACATAAGAGGAAATAACTTGCACCGAGTCAGCTAAGGTTTCCCCTTTCTTGGCAAGTGACGTATTGCCGCCATTATCAAAACCAATCACTGTGCCGCCTAGGCGCTGCACTGCCGTTTCAAACGACAAACGGGTACGTGTAGAAGGTTCAAAGAAGCAGCTTGCTACTACTTTATTTTTGAGAAGTTCAGGGTTTGGTTCCGCTTTAAGCCTTGTTGCGGTTTCAACAATCAGCTCCAGTTCCGCGCGGCTCAGTTCTGGAATGGAAATGATGTGCTTGTTAAATAACGAATGCGCCATAACGTGTCTTCCCTCTGTATGGTTCGCTTTGGCTACTAGCCTTTGCGAAATTTTGCTTAAAAAAAAGCCCCCTAAAATAGGAGGCTTCAATAACGTTCAGAACAGAAAAACAAAACAGCTAACTCGACCGGCGCCGGGTGTAATGGATGGCGTTGATGGGGAGTGCTGCGGTTCATTTTCTGCTCCGTTTAGACAAATTGCGAAGGATTATACGGACAAAAAACACGCTGGCAATACTCTTTGGAAAATATCCAGAAAATGGATTTTTATGCGAAATTAGCTTGATTTCGATGTTATTTACTACGCGTTTACAGCTAAAGCATAAGTGCGATTTGTGAGTGTTATTGACTGAAAAAAAATGCGAGCTTTATTCAAGCTCGCATCGATTCAACATCAAAGAGATGAAGTAGACGATTCATCGCCTACATTCATTATCTACTATTCGTTACCTAAGTTAGTTACCTAAGGTGGCCACCATCACGGCTTTGATGGTGTGCATGCGGTTTTCAGCTTCATCGAACACGATGGAATGCTCAGATTCAATCACTTCATCGGTCACTTCAACGCCTTTGGCAAGCACTGGGTAGTTTTTCGCAAGCTCTTTGCCAACGGTGGTATCTTCGCCGTGGAAAGCAGGCAAGCAGTGCATGAATTTCACATGTGGGTTACCAGTGGCTTTTAACATCGCCATATTCACTTGGTAAGGCAGCATCAATTCAATGCGCTCTGCCCATGCTTCTTTCGCTTCACCCATCGATACCCAAACATCGGTGTAAAGGAAATCACAGCCTTGAACGCCTTCTTGAACATCATCTGTAAGCGTAATTTTCGCGCCTGTTTGCTTTGCAATAGTGCGACATTCCGCGACTAATTCTTCGGTTGGCCAGAACGCTTTTGGTGCAACAAGGCGAATGTCCATGCCCATTTTCGCAGCGCCCACCATCAAGGAGTTACCCATGTTGTTGCGTGCATCACCGAGGTAGGCAAATTTCATTTCATGGAGGCGTTTGCCACGGCCATGTTCGATCATGGTAAGGAAATCAGCCAGAATTTGTGTTGGGTGGAATTCGTCAGTTAAGCCGTTCCATACTGGTACGCCAGCGTAGGCACCAAGCTCTTCAACGATCTCTTGACCAAAGCCGCGATATTCGATGCCGTCATACATACGGCCTAAGACGCGCGCGGTATCTTTCATCGACTCTTTGTGGCCAATTTGTGAACCTGATGGGCCTAAGTAGGAGACTTGAGCACCTTGGTCAAACGCTGCTACTTCGAATGCACAGCGAGTGCGAGTTGAGGTTTTTTCAAAGATAAGTGCAATGTTTTTGCCTTTGAGACGAGGCTGCTCATAACCGTTGTATTTGGCTTTTTTCAGCTCAAGTGATAGATCCAATAGGTGCTGGATTTCGCGTGGAGTGAAATCAAGAAGTTTTAGAAAGTTACGGTTGCGTAAGTTAAAAGCCATGATCTTTTCCTCATTTGCAACGCTTGCTTCTGATGAGAGGGTGGAAGAAAGCGTTAATATTTGTTTAAAGTTAAAAACAGTTGTTTAAAGTTAAAAACAGATTCGGTTTATAAAATAGATTTTAAAAACAATGTGTTAGTCACGCGTAATATTGGTGCCTGCTGTGCCTTCTAAGATGCGTAGGCCATCTTCTAACGCGCCGATCCCAACGACTTTCCCGCCTTGTTGAATGAATTCGCACGAGGCTTCAATTTTTGGCCCCATAGAACCAGCATCAAATTGATAGTTGGCAAGCTCGCTTGGCGTTGTGCTGCGCAGCGCATGTTGGGTTGGTTTACCCCAATCAAGGTAAACGGCGTCAGCATCGGTCAAAATGAGCAGCGCGTCGGCGTTCAATTGTTTGGCAAGAAAGGCAGCAGACATGTCTTTGTCGATCACTGCTTCTACACCGACTAATTTGCCGTTTTCACGTTTGACTGGAATACCGCCACCACCGGTGCAAATCACTAAATGACCAGCACTGATAAGCTGGGAAATCGCATCATGTTCGACGATGCCTATCGGTTGAGGGCTCGGAACCACACGGCGGAAGTATTGGCCGTCGGGCTTGACTGTCCAGTGGTATTTCTCAGCCAATTCACGCGCTTCTGCTTCTTGATAAACTGGGCCAATCGGTTTAGTTGGGTTGGCAAATGCAGGGTCTTTCGGGTCGACCATCATTTGGGTCAACATGCACGAAATGTTGCGTTCAGGCAGCATGTTTTTGAACTCTTGCATCAACATGTAGCCAATCATCCCTTGAGTTTCACTGCCCAATACGTCGAGTGGGTACGGCGCTACTTTTTTGTATTCGAGACCTTGTAGTGCCAGCAGGCCAACTTGAGGGCCATTGCCATGCACCAGCACCACGTTATAGTGTTTGGCTATTTCGGAAATGGTTTTGACTGCAATTTCAATGTTGCGACGTTGAACATCTGCTTCTAATGGCTGACCACGACGAAGTAGCGCGTTTCCACCTAATGCAACAACAACAGTTTGTTTGCTCATAATTCTATCTCTTCTAAGGTGGGTTGAGGCGTGCAGAGGAAATTTGCCTCAACCCATTTGATTAACCTAAGGGCTAGATACCGTCACGCTCAATTGGGCAGCTCATGCAGCGTGCGCCGCCACGGCCACGGCCCAATTCGTCACCAGGAATAGACAGAACAGTGATGCCTGCTTTGTCGTATTTTTCATTGGTATAGGTGTTGCCTTCATAGCCAATCACTACGCCAGGTTTGACGGTTAGGACATTGTTTGCATCGTTCCACTGTTCACGTTCTGCGTTGAAGTTGTCACCGCCCGTTGTGATTAGGTTGAGCTTGTCAACGCCAAGTGCTTTTTCGATGGCGGTAACGAAGTAACCTTCTTCTTTCACGTTTACGGCACCAGACTCATCGCCTGTGAGGCTCCAGCATTTCACATCTTTGCGTACTACTTCTGGGTAAACAGAGAAGGTGTCTTCACGCATGTGTGTCATGACGGTATCTAAGTGCATGCAAGAGCGGTGTTTTGGTAGTTCCATCGCAATGATTTGCTTCGCTTGGCCATGTTTAAATAGGCCCGCAGCTAAGTGTTCAACACCTTGCGCTGTGGTGCGCTCAGACATACCAATCAGTACCGCACCTTTGCCAATCACAAGAACGTCGCCACCTTCAATAGTTGAATTATCGTAATTAATGCTCTCGTCATCACCGAAGTATTTAATGAAGTCTTGGCCCGCAAAGCTTGGATGCCAGCGGTAAATCGCACGCACATGGTTGGTTTCACGTTGACGTGCAGGTTTTGCCATCGGGTTGATTGACACGCCACCGTATACCCAGCAAGACGTAT
Source organism: Vibrio sp. V01_P9A10T6 (assembly GCF_963877065.1). Classification (NCBI taxonomy): domain Bacteria; kingdom Pseudomonadati; phylum Pseudomonadota; class Gammaproteobacteria; order Vibrionales; family Vibrionaceae; genus Vibrio; species Vibrio sp. V01_P9A10T6. Next base: position 5,473 of record NZ_CAWNTB010000200.1, on the reverse strand, counting down.
CGCGAGTAAAGAGATGGTTTGGCAGTGGTTCAATGATGAAGTCGGTTGGTGCATGCAAGCCTTGCATCATTGAAGAGGATTTCATTGGCATTTCAGCGTAAGACAAACCACCTGTCAGGATTTTTGCCAATTCAAGGTTTGGCAGATCGCTGAGGTAGCAGCGCACGTCATTCGCAAATGTTTTGCCAAGGCGGTAATTCGATACTTGTTGAGTAAGCAGCCACTCTTTTGCGACGGGAACCGCTAGCGTGTCGGCTAATAGATCGGTCAGCAGTAAAACTTCAACACCTTGGTCACGTAGCGTTTGTGTGAACGCATCATGCTCTTTCCCCGCACGCTCTACGGCCAATACATCATCAAACAAAAGGTCGTGACAGTTGGATGGTGTTAAGTGAGTGAGTGAGCGTCTTGGGCGGTGAACAAGAACTCGACGTAATTGACCAATTTCAGAACCAACATATAACTTACTCATAATAGTATCTCTCTTAATTTATATGCATTTATGCCGTTATATTTTTGACATTAAATTCAACTTGTTCTGGATAAATACATAATTATTTCTGTAGGGAATTCAGTATGAATTTATTTATTCACTTCTTTGTTCTGCAATTAATATTACCCTTGGTCTGTATATGTTCTTAGAGGTCCATCACAGAATGATTTATATTGAAATTCGGCGAAAATAATAGTTTTTTAACAATGTTTATGCAGTGTTTATATTGTGAGTGTCATATTTATTACTGCTTTTTTTATGGATGTTCATTCAATTTAAATATCACGCAGCACTACTCCATATAGGCTCGGTATTTTGGTTGGGAATTTTATGCACCAAAAACACATCGATAATTCATCGAATTGGTTAAGAATATGCACTTGAAAAGGGTATATAGTTGAATATGAGTCGAAGAAATGGGCTGTGTTAACATAACTTTCTTAATAAAACTTGATCTCACGCAGGCTTTCTAATGTAGATGTTTTGTCTGAATTGGCGTAATAGAGGACGGAAAATGAGAGATGAAATAGCAGGCGATCTGAATTTGGTGATAAAGGAATATAGGCCGCGTTTTATTTAGTCACCAAAAGTGGTTATTTATCCCAACCGATTGCTATAAAAAATAGCCATCAAAACTAATGGTTATCTAACGACGTTGAAAGCCATCATTTCCTGATTTGGCTAACGTATCATGCTTAGAGTTGAGTAGCTGCGCGGCCAATGAGCCTAAGTCGGCCTGCCAATAAAAAAGCCGCAATCATGCGGCTTTTAGAGGGTGTGACGCGGTTTTCACCTACGACATATCGTTCATCAGTTTGGCGCTATAGCATCGCACCTAGGCTGAGAGATAGCATAATGAATACGCACAATATGCCTAACAGTGGTGCGACCCATTTCACCCAGCGAACATAAGGTACACGAGCAATTGCTAAGCCGCCCATCACTACCGCAGAGGTTGGCGTGATGAGGTTGACTATCCCTGAAGCCGATTGGTAAGCCGTGACGACAAGGTCGCGGCCAACGCCTGCAAAGTCAGCCAATGGAGCCATGATGGGCATGGTTAATACCGCAAGGCCAGAAGACGAAGGTACAAGGAAAGAGAGAAGAATTTCCAGTAAATACATTACGTTAATAAAAATGACGGATGAAAGGCCAGTAACCATTTGCTCGGCTGAGAACAAAATAGTGTCGGTGATCATCCCGCGGTCCATGATCACCACAATGCCGCGTGCGATACCAATGATCAGCGCTACGCCTAATAGGTCTCGTGCACCATCAATAAAGCTGGTGGTGAATTCCTCTTCACTCATACGAGCAATTAAACCGATAATGATGGTTGCACCCAAGAACATCGCTGAGATCTCAGCCATCCACCATCCAGCAACAGATACCCCATAAATCATCACGCCAAAAGCGGCCGCGAAAATGGTCAAAATAACTTTGCGGGTGGCGGTGAATTCGAGTTTCTCTCCACTTTGGTTGCCAAGGAAGTGAGCTTTGTTCTCTTCGTACTTATCGTACACAATCGATTTACTTTGATCCGCTTGCACCATTTTCGCGTAGCGCATCACGTACAGCACACAGATAACCCAACCGACAGCTAACATTGCTAAGCGCAACATGATGCCATCAGTAAACGGAATGCCCGCTGCGTTGGCCGCAATTACGGTGGCAAACGGGTTGATAGTGGAGCCCAGCGTACCGATACCCGCGCCAAGCAGTACGGTAGCGGCGGCAACCAGTGGGTCAAAACGAGCGGCCATCATCACAGGTACGAGTAAGGTGTAGAAAGGTAAGGATTCTTCCGCCATACCGTAAATCGTACCGCCTGCGGCAAACAGCGCCATCAGGATGGGTATCATCAACTCTTCACGCCCTTCAAGCCGCGCTGTTACGCGTTCAATGCCCGCATCAATTGCACCTGTTTTGGTCACTAGGCCCAAAAAGCCACCAATGACTAAAATGAACAGAGATACGTCAATCGCGGCAGCTTCGTAGCTGTTGTGGTCATAAAAGCCGTCAATCGGTGCCATCAACACATCGATCACCCCTTGTGGGTTACCTTCTGCGTGTTGATAAGTTCCCGCAATAGGCACTTCTTTGCCCAGTTCTTCATTCATGGTGCGCTGATACTGACCGGCAGGCACAATCCAGGTTAAAAGGGCCACAAGAGCAATTAGAATGAAAAGGATGGTGTAAGCGGAAGGAAACTTAAAGTTAGCAAAGAAGCCACCTTTAGGTTCCGTGGATACAGTTTGGGTTGTCATAGCGATCTCCTTACACTCAGAGAACAACGAGATTCTGAGTGTGTTCAGCGGCTAATGTTCTTCAGTCTTCCAGCCCATTAAAATATTATCTACTAGGGGTGAAAGAATAAAAAGTGATTGGAACTTCAATTAAATACGTTAAATGAAAAGTTTTAATTATTATTAAGTGAACATAAATGCTCACTTGCTCAGATATCTGTATAAATTCTAAGGTGAGTTTTAAAGCGTAACTTTGTCTTGCTTCACAAAACAATAGTACCGAGTTACACACCATTTTTTTAGGGAATTTAATTTAGGGTAATTGAGTGTAAATAATGGAATTATATTCTTACGCTTTTTATTCGAAGACATGGAGATAGGAGGATAATCATTGTAGGGTAAATATATTGAAATTTTATTCATTAAGCTGAATGAGTGAAGAGAAGTAATTATTTATTGCTTTATTGATATGTGTCAATATTTTATACGTGACAAATAAAAAGGGAGCCAAAGCTCCCTTATAACAATAGTACAGATTACATCAAAATATTGGAGAACAACAAACCAAAACCAATACTAAACACCATGCTTAACAAGCCTGGGAGCATAAAGCTGTGGTTGAAAATATACTTACCAATACGAGTGGTACCAGTCCGGTCAAAGTCGATAGATGCGATGATAGGGCCGTAGTTTGGAATGAAGAAGTAACCGTTAACGGCAACGAAAACCGCAATAATAATGGCTGGTGGCAAACCCAAGGTTATTGCAACAGGGACTAACACGGCTGTTGTTGCGCCTTGGCTATTGACCATCACCGACAGAGCAAATAACGCGAACGCGAATGTCCATGGTGCGACTTCCACTAAGCCAGAGACCGCTTCTTTGACCATGGCACCATGGCCAGCAATGAAGGTGTCACCTAACCAAGCGATACCGAAGATCGCCACGATAGCACGCATACCTGCATGGAATACGGAACCTTGGCTGATGGCGTTGCCGTCAGGTTTGCACAGTAAAATGATCAGCGCCGCGATAGACAGCATCACGATTTCAATCGTGTGCGCCATCCCCATGGCTGAGCCGTTAAATTGTGGGCGCAAGCTAGGCAATGCACCCATCACCACCACCACAATGGCACCGAACAAAAATAGCCCGACCGATTTTTTCGCTTGTGGCGTGATTTGAATATCAGCAATCGATACTTCTTGTTCCATCTCTGCGCGAAATTCTGGGTCTTGCAAGCGACGTTGATATTCTGGGTCGTCTTTCAGCTCAACACCGATTTTATTGACGAATAAGCACGCGCAAGCCAAACCAAGAATGGTACTTGGGATGGTGATCATTAATACATCCGTTAGCGTGATGCCTTGTGGTTCTAAGAAGGCGACTAACGCCACGACGGCGGCCGCAATTGGGCTAGCTACAATCGCAAATTGTGACGCGATCACCGCCATACCTAAAGGACGTTCTGGACGAATACCACTGCGACGGCTCACTTCAGCAATAACGGGCAGTACTGAATAGGCCACGTGACCTGTACCAGCCATCATTGTAAAAAAGTAAGTTACCAAAGGGGCGATGAAAGTGATGTGGCGAGGGTTTTTATGCAAAATGTTAGTGGCAATTTTGATCAAATAATCTAAACCGCCAGCCGCTTGCATTGAGGCTGCTGCTGCAACCACGGCCATGATCATTAACATCACATCAATCGGTGGGCTGGTTGGTTGCATGCCAAATCCAAAGCTCAGTACAGCAAGGCCAATACCGCCCATCACACCAAGCCCAATACCACCAATCCTTGCACCAATTAGGATACATCCTAATACGATAAGGAACTCAATTAAGAACATCTTATACTCCTAAAGATAATGAAAAATAGGGTCATTCTACAGGTTCAGCGATATTGAACGGTATGCTTTGCGCCATGATGTAACGCAATTTTTTCTCACTTAATAACTTGTAGAAAGTAAAAAGGCTCTGAATCAGAGCCTTTTTTGATTATTCGTAGCGTTTCGCTTTGTACTGAGGGCGCATAAAGTTTTCGACGGACAAGATGTCATCGAGCTCTTCGGCGGTGAGTAAGCCTCGCTCAAGCACCACTTCACGTACGCTCTTACCCGTTTCCGCACAAATTTTACCCACGATGTCACCTTCATGGTGGCCAATATATGGGTTAAGGTAAGTCACGATACCGATAGAGTTGAATACGTAAGCTTCACACACTTCTTTATTGACAGTGATGCCGTCAACACACTTGTCACGAAGGTTTATGCAGGCGTTTGAAAGAATTTCAATTGACTCAAACATGCTTTGTGCAATCACAGGTTCCATCACGTTTAGCTGTAATTGGCCACCTTCTGCGGCAAAGGAAATAGTGTTGTCGTTACCAAGTACTTTAAAGCACACTTGGTTGACCACTTCAGGCACCACAGGGTTTACTTTTGCAGGCATGATGGAAGACCCAGCTTGCAGTTCAGGTAGATTCAACTCGTTTAGACCCGCTCGAGGGCCAGATGAAAGAAGACGCAAGTCATTACAGATTTTAGAGAGTTTCACAGCAAGGCGTTTTAGCGCGCCATGCGCCATAACATAAGCTCCGCAGTCAGAGGTTGCTTCAATTAAATCTTCCGCTGGTACCACAGCTAAGCCAGTCACCGCAGCAAGGTGTTTCACCGCCGCCGCTTGATATCCCGGCGCTGCATTCAGGCCAGTACCGATCGCTGTTGCACCAAGG